>DAIDKG010000233.1 GCA_027450125.1 Bordetella sp.
TGCGCTGGATCTCGCTGGTGCCGGTCACGATCCGGTACAGGCGCAATCGGCGGAAGATGAACTCCACGGGATGGTTCTTGGTCACCCCTACGTTGCCGTGGATCTGCATGGCCTTGTCGGCGATCTCGAAGCAGCGCTCGGAGACGAAAAGCTTGCACATGGATGCCGTCTCGCGCACATCCTCGCCTGCGTCGGCCATTTCCGCCGTGGCCAGCACCATCTGCTCGCAGGCGTAGAGCGCGGTCGCCATGTCGGCCAGCATGTGCTGAATGGCCTGGAAGCGGCTGATCGGCCCGCCGAACTGCTGCCGGCGATGTGCATAGTCCAGCGCCAGCCTCAATGCCTGGCGGGCCAGGCCTATCATCGTCGGGCAATGCAGCAGGCGATTGACGCTGACCCGGTTCATGGCGATCTTGAAGCCTTTGCCGGGCTCTCCGATCAGGTTCCTGCGCGGGACGCGCACCTGGTCGAAAGTGATGTCGGCGTCGACATACTGTCCTGTCATCGGCACGCAGTCGTAGCTGAGGCGTACCCCGGGCTGATCCAGGTCTATCAAAATCGCGGAGATGCCGTCCGCGCCCCGGTCCGGATCGGTGACGCACATGACCACCGCGAAATCGGCGAACGTGGAGGCCGAGATGTAATGCTTGACGCCATTGACGATGTAGTCGTCCCCGTCGATGACGGCGGTCGTCATCAGGCGCGATGCGTCCGATCCGGATTGCGGCTCGGTCATGGCGAAGCAGGCGCCCCGCTCGGCGTTGACCACCGGCATTATGTAGCGTTCCCGCTGGTAAGGCGTGGCGTATTGCGCCAGGCTGCCGATGCGCGACGGGCCGCCCCAGTCGCCCAGGACGTGAGGAAACAGAATCGCGCCCGAGGCGGCCACGTCGTCCTTGAGCACGCACAGCGAGCGCAGGCTCAGTCCTTGCCCGCCCAGTTCGGTCGGCAGTTGCGGGCCGTACAAGCCCAGCGCGCGCGCGCGCCGCCACACCGAGCGCACCAGTTCACGCGGGAATTTGTCCTCATAGCCCAACCCTTGGGATTTTTCCATGGGAATGAGCTCATCATGCAGATAGCGTTGCAGCGTGTCGCGTAGGGAGCGCAGCAGCGGGTCTTCGATGCGCGTCATGATGTTTCCTCCTTGGGGAAAGCAAGCTTGACAGTCCGCGGTCGGGTCGCGATTATCTTTTGCTGGCTGTCGATAACCGTGCGGAATCATGAGACTGGAAGACCTGGACTATTTTCTGGCCGTGGCGCGCGTCGGCCACATGGGGCGGGCCGCCGACGAGCTCGGCGTGAGCCAGCCGGCGCTGACCAAAGGCATACGCAGGCTGGAGCAGGAGCTGCGGCTGCAGCTCTTTCATCGCACGTCCAAGGGTATGGAACTGACCATGCCGGGGCAGGCTTTCTTTCAGCGCTCGATGCAGGCGCGGCGCGGCCTGGACGACGCGCTGCGCGAAGCGGGCGACCTGCACCGCGGCACCGTCGGCCTGGTACGCGTCGGCGTCACGCCGCTGCTTGCCGAGCCTTTCTTCAATCCCGCCTGCGTCGCGCTGCTGGCCCAGCGTCCTGCGGCGCGCGTCAGCGTCTCGGTCAATCTCAACGACGCGCTGCTATCCGGCCTGCGGCAAGGCGCGCTGGACATGGTGATCTGCTCGCTGCACGCGGCTGCCGCGTCCGACGAGCTCGACAGCGTCGCGCTCTTTGCCGACGATTTGTACGTCGCGGCCCGCGCAGGACATCCCTTGTTTGGCCGCAGCCGCATCGGCTTTGGCGATCTCGCGCCCTATCGCTGGATTCTGCCGGGCCCGCAAGTGGCGGCCCGCCGCTGGCTCGAGTCGCGCTTCAGGCAGCACGGATCCGAGCCGCCGGATGTGGTCATCGAATCCAACGCGTCGGTCGCCAGCCTGGCGAGCATCCTGCTCAATACCGACCTGCTTACGGTCGTCAGCGAAATCACCCTGGGTTCCGCGGTCGGCAGGGGCCTGAACGTGGTGCCGCTGGAAGACGTGACCTGGCATCGCGAAATCGGGCTGCTGACGCTGCGCGGCGCCTACCGCTCCCCGCTGGCGCAGCGTCTGGTGGAGATCCTGTGCGAACATGGGGCGGCCCGTTCCGGCCGTCCTGCCGCCGCGGATCCGGCGGGCATCCCGCAGCGCCGGGCCGGCAGGTCCGGGTAGCCGGGACTCAGTTCACGCGCAGCCCCAATTTCCGGATCAACGGTCCGTAGCGGTCCGAGTCGCGGCGAACCCGTTGCGTCAGCTGTTCCGGCGTACCGCCGATGGCGGTAAACGACTGCGCCGCCAGCGCCTGCTTGACTCGCGGGTCGGCCAGCGCCGCCAGCACCGCCTGGTTCAGGCGGGAGATCACCGCCGGCGGCGTCCCCTTGGGCACGGCTACTCCGGCCCAGCTGCCGCTGGTGTAGCCCGGATAGCCCGACTCCGCCACGGTGGGCACATCGGGCAGGACGGCATCGCGGGTGGCGCTGGTGATGGCGATCGCCCGCACTTTGCCGGACTTGATCAGCGGCATCGCGGGCGACACCGCGATCACCCCGACGTTGATCTGTCCTCCGGCAAGGTCGGTCAGCATATTGGCCCCGCCCCGGTAGGGCACGTGGACGGCGTCGATGCCGAAGTGCCGCTTGATCATTTCGAAAGTCAGGTTCATGGAAGAACCCAGGCCGGGGCTGCCGTAGCTCAGCGCGCCCGGATGCGCCTTGCCGTAGGCCGCCAGTTCCCGCAGGTTGTGGACCGGCAACTGCCTGGCCACCAGGATGATGTGGGGCGAGAGGCTGATTCCCGACACCATGGCGAAAGCATGCACCGGGTCGTAGCTCAGGTGGGGGATCAGATGCTTGGCGATGGGGAAGTTCTCGCCGTATTCCAGCAGCGTGTAGCCGTCCGGGGCGGCGATGGCCACTTTGGCGCCGGCCACGGTGCCGCCTGCGCCGCTGTCGTTTTCCACGATCACGCTTTGCCCCAGTTCGCGGCTCATCGGCTTGGCGATCAACCGGGCCACGTAATCCAGCTGCCCGCCGGCCGAGAAAGGCACGATGAACCGTATGGGCCTGGATGGAAAGTCGCTGGCCCGGGCCGGCGAGCACAGCAGCGCGAGCACTGCCGGCACCATGGCGGCCAGCAGGCGAAGTTTCGAATAGTGTGTCGGCACGATGTCTCCTGTTTTTCAGTATTGGCCGGCGACCGATCGCCGTCCGATTCCGCCGCGCGCATTTCGTGGCGAGGCACTGTCAGGTTTAACCCCCACGGGCCTGCGACCCGATGCCACGACGGCGTAATCCGATAACCCTGCGGCATGGCCGGCGCCGATAACGCGGCGGTATCGGATTGCGTCATCCCGTTATGCGCCGGCGACCGGGCTCGACGCATCATGCGTGTTCGAAACCAGGCTGTCCATCAGCCTTCGCAAGGAGAAACGCAGTGAACCAGGGCCGCTATACCACCCGCAATGCGCGCTATTGGCGCGATCGTCCGGCAATCCTGTTCGGCGATCGCACAATCAGCTTCGGCGAGCTGGAAACCCGCTCCAACCGCCTGGCCAATGCCTTGCTCGGGCTGGGCCTGGCCAAAGGCGACCGGGTCGCCATCCTGGCCTGGAACTGTCCCGAGATCATCGAGCTGGAATGCGCCCTGTACAAAGCCGGCCTGGTCAAGGTGGCGCTGAACGCGCGCCTGTCGGCGACCGAAGTGGCGGACGCGGTCAGCAATGCCCGGGCCGCCGTGCTCATTGTCGATCCGGCCCACGCCGATCTGGCGGAGAGCGTCGTCGATGCGTTGGGCGACGTGCGCCACCATGTGGTCACCGGCACGCGGGACATCGGGGGCTGGCGCTCCTATGAAACCCTGCTTGCCGCCGCCGCCGACCGCAACCCCGATGTCGAGATGGCGCCCGACGACCTGGCCGTGCTGCACTTCACATCCGGCTCCACGGGCAAGCTCAAGGCCGCCATGCAGACGGTGGGGAACCGCCTGGCTTCGCTGCGCAAGGTCGTGATGGGGCGCATGCGGGCCGAGCCTGGCGAGGTGCTGGCGTTGGCGGGGCCCATCACGCACGCCAGCGGCATGTTCATGCAGCCCTTCCTGTTCCAGGGCGGAACCATCCTGCTGCTCGAGCGCTTCGATCCGCAGGCTTTCCTGGCGTGCGCGTCCCGGCATCGCGCGGCCTTCAGCTTCATGGTGCCGACCATGATCAACATGTTGATCACGCAGCCCGACCTGCATCGATACGACCTGAGCGCGTTGCGCCAGATTTCCTACGGCGGCGCCCCGATGGCGCCCGCCCGCATACGGGAAGCCTGGGAGACTCTCGGGCCGCTGCTCAGCCAAGGCTACGGCGCCGGCGAAACCACCGGCGGACTGGTCATGCTCAGCAAGGCCGATCATGCCTATGCCATGGCTTCGCGGCCGGAATTGCTCAGCTCCTGCGGGCGGACTTTCGGCGAGGGGGAAATGCGCCTGATCGCCGAAGACGGCAGCGAAGCCGCGCCGGGCGAAGTGGGCGAGATCACGGTACGCGGCCCCGACGTCTTTTCCGGCTACTGGGACGAAACCGAATTGAGCGCGCAGGCGCTGCGCGGCGGCTGGCTTCATACCGGCGATCTGGCGCGCATGGACGAGGAGGGGTATCTGTTCATCGTCGATCGCAAGAAAGACATGATCATCACGGGCGGATTCAATGTCTATCCCACCGAAGTCGAGCAAGTGCTGTACCAGCACCCCTGCGTCTACGAGGCCTGCGTTTTCGGCGTGCCGGACGACACCTGGGGCGAAGCGGTCAAGGCAGTGCTGGTGCTCAAGCCCGGCAGCACGGCGACCGAGCGCGAACTTGCCGAACATTGCAAGACGCACCTGGCCGATTTCATGAAGCCGCGCAGCATCGACATCGTTGCCGAACTGCCCAAGAACGGCAACGGCAAGCTGGCGCGCAAGCAACTGCGCGATGCCTACTGGACAGGGCGGGAGCGCCGGGTAGGCTAGCCTACCCGGGATGGGCCACGAAACGACCGTCGATCGGGGCCGCAGGCCACGCGCTTGCCGCGCGCCGGTCAGGCGGCGCCGGTCAGCACACAGTCCAGCGCCGCAGGCGCGCTCAGGCGAACGGTGAACATGCGCAATTCGTCGCGCCGGAACACATGCACCTGCACCCGCTCGCCCGGCCGGTACTGCGACAGCAGCACGTCCAGCCCGGACGGAGCCTCCACGCGTAGGCCATCCACGGCCACCAGCAGATCGCCTGCCGACAGGCCCGCCTTGTGCGCGGCGCCGCCTTCCAGCACCGTGGCCAGCGCCAGGCCGTCGCCCTGCTTGCGCACGCGCGCGTCGATGCCGGGAATCGGCGAAGCCGGCTTCCATTGCAGCGTCACGCCGGCCGTCGCCAGCAGCTCGGCCAGCGGCAGGTCGGCCGTGCCATAGGCATGGCGCGCGATGAAGCGGCGCACATCCACCCCGGTGGCTTCACGCACCAGCGCGGGGAAAGCGTCCTCGTCCAGTCCCTGCTGCCTGCCCCGGTAGAAATCGCGGCCATAGCGTTGCCACAGCAGGCGCATCACATCGTCCAGCGAGTGCCGTCCGCCGCTGTGCAGGCGTATGGTCAGATCCAGTCCCAACGCCACCAGCGAGCCCTTGGTGTAGTAGCTGACGATCGCGTTGGGCGAGTTCTCGTCGTGCTTGTAATAGCGCGTCCAGGCATCGAAGGAGCTGTCGGCCACCGACTGCTTCCTGCGCCCGGGAGTGCGCGCCACGCCTGTGATGGTCTTGGCCAGCAGGCGCAGATAGTCCGCTCGGGTAATGCAGCCCGAGCGCAGCAGCAGCAGATCGTCGTAGTACGAGGTGAAGCCTTCGAAGATCCACAGCAGGCGCGTCAGGCCGGGGCGCGACAGGTCGTAGGGCACGAAGGCCGCCGGCTTGATGCGCTTGACGTTCCAGGTGTGGAAATACTCGTGGCTCACCAGACCCAGGAAAGTGCGGTAGCCCTCGCCCTGGCCGGGCTGGCCGATCACGGGCAGGTCCTTGCGCGTGGCCATCAGCGCGGTGCTGGCGCGATGCTCCAGGCCGCCATATCCGTCGCCCGTGACCATGGTCATGAACACATAGCGGTCCGTGCCGTCGAGAAAGGGCGCGCGTCTGGTGCGCGGCTCGAAGAAGGCGATCTGGGTCTCGCAGATGGCCTGCACGTCCCCGGCGATGCGCTTGAGGTCCAGCCTGGGGGCCGCGCCAGTGAACACCAGTTCGTGCAGGGCGCCGTGCGCGGTGAAGCTGATGGTCTGCGGCGTACCCATCTCCACCGGGTAGTCGATCAGCGCGTCGTAGTCGGGCGCCCGGTACAGGCCGAAGCCGTGCCGCGATGCGGCGCCGCGCATGCCGCGAGCCTCGGGCAGCGCGGTATGGACCTTCCAGTGCCCCAGCCCGGGCGGTGCGACCAGATCGAGCAGGCAGGGTTCGTGTTCCTGCCCCTGGACGCGCAGGAAC
>DAIDKG010000234.1 GCA_027450125.1 Bordetella sp.
TCGGGCGTCGCCGCCCTGCGAAAAGCGCCGGCTTTCTCCCGTTTAACCGGCAATTTCCGGCATGAAGCCCTAGGTAGACTGCTGCATCGACTTTTTTGGCTTGCGACTTTCATGGCCCATAACCCCTCCCCCTACCGTGCC
Organism: Bordetella sp.; assembly: GCA_027450125.1. Taxonomy (GTDB): domain Bacteria; phylum Pseudomonadota; class Gammaproteobacteria; order Burkholderiales; family Burkholderiaceae_B; genus Bordetella. The sequence goes on from DAIDKG010000234.1 coordinate 142, forward strand.
GGGTCCACCGGCGGGAAAATCGCTCCCGCCGCCCCTGCCGACCTAACCGCGGAACAGGCGCTAGATCGCACCCTGCGCTTCCCTGAGGACCCGCGCGTATGGCTCGAACTGGCCCAACTGACCATAGACACGGACGCCGAAAAGGCACGCGCCGCAGCGCAAAAGCTCGCCCAACTGCTGCCCAATGACTACGACGTCAGGGTCATTTTGGGAAAACTCGAATTCATGGCCGAGCAATACGAGCAAGCCCGCAAGCACTACGAACGCGCTCTCGAGATCAAGCCCGACGACTTCGACATGCTGTGCCAGGTGGCCTCGCTGCACCTGCAGGTCAACAAGAACAACGAAGAGGCGCTGGAGCTGATAGACCGCGCCCTGGCGCAGCAGCCTCGCGACATACATGCGCTATACCTGAAAGCCTATGGGCTTATCCTGGCCCGCCGCTATGACGAAGCGACCAAACTGCTGCACGACCAGCTTATCCCGCTCGACCCGGCCAATGCGTATTACTGGAACCTGCTGGGACAAACCTACCGCGACACCGGGGAGCTCAAACAGGCCGAGGCGGCCTATATCAAATCAATAGCCTTGGCCGAAACGGCCAAGAATCATGCCGCGTACATAGACGCTGTATCCAACCGCCTGACGCTGATGCATTACATGCCCGAGCACAGTGCGGAAGAAATATTTCAGACTTGCAAGGACTGGGGGGCTCTGTTTGCGTCGAGCCGCGCGGCCTCGCGCCCAGTCCCGGCCGATTTGAACCCAGGGCGAAAAATCCGGCTGGGCCTGTATGCCGACGGCTTTAGCGCGGGGCCGGTCAGCCTCATGATCACTGCGCCGCTGGAACATCTGCGCCGTTTCGGCTTCGAGATTTACCTGTATGCCAACAACCCAACCTACGACCATGTTGCGCAGCGACTGATCTGCGCCGCAGACCGCCATGCGAACATTCTGCAGCTCACGAACGAGCAGTTCGCCCAGCGCATCCGCGACGACGGCATCGATATCCTGGTGGATCTGGCCGGCTACAACACCAGCACACGCATGAGCGCCATGGCGCTGGAGCCCGCCCCGCTATTGGTCAAATGGGTCGGCGGGCTGATCAACACCACCGGCTTGCCGGCCATCGACTACCTCATCACCGACCGGGTCGAATCGCCTCTGGACAGCGACGCTTTCTACATGGAAAAGCTGATCCGCATGCCCGACGACTATATCTGCTACCTGCCTCCGCCGAATCTTCCGGAAGTAGGCCCGCTTCCCGCCGAGAAAAACGGCTATATCACCCTGGGATGCTTCAACAATCCTACCAAGATCAACGAGGTCGTGCTGGAGAAATGGGCAGGCATTATGCGGGTCCTGCCCAATTCGCGCCTGTTTCTCAAAGGCGGCGCCTACGATAGCGCCGCATTGCGCCAGCGCTTGCAGGATTTCATGCGCAGCCACGGCATCACCGCCGAGCGCCTTCGCCTGGAAAGCCAGGCCACGCACTACGAGCTGCTGAGCTGCTATAACGAAGTCGATGTGGCACTGGATCCCTGGCCCTATTCCGGCGGCTTGACCACCTGCGAAGCCCTGCTCATGGGTGTGCCCGTAGTTACGCTGCCCGGTCCCACCTTCGCCGGTCGCCATTCGGCAACCCACCTGGCCCATGCCGGCATTCCCGAGCTTGTGGCGCAGGATTGGGACCAGTATCAGTCCTGCGCGCTGGCGTTGGCGTCCGACCTGGACAATCTTGCCACTCTGCGCGGCAGCCTGCGCAAAAACCTGCTCGATTCGCCCGTCTGCGACGGTCCGCGCTATGCCCGCCACTTGGCCACGGCCTTGCGCGCCATCTGGCAACGCTATTGCGAGGGAAAGCCGCGCGCGTCCCTGGTGTTTACACCCGATGGCCAGCCCTGGTTCGAAGACAGCGATGCGCCCATGCAAGTGGCCAAGCCAGACGCGGCAGCGCGAGCACTCACTGATGACAGTGGCGATTTTCAATTCCAGCTTCGCGGCAAGATCATCGCCCTGGACCATGGCGGCGCCTTCATCGGCACGAATGCCTCGCGCAATTTGAGCAATCTGGGCAGCCTTATCACCATTG
>DAIDKG010000235.1 GCA_027450125.1 Bordetella sp.
GCGCCGGCCTGCCGGCATTGGAGATCGCTGACGCGCAGACCTGGATGGGGCACCGCCCCTGCCTGCCCGACTCGATGCCGGTGCTAGGGCCGGTACCCGGCCGGCCGGGATTGTGGTGCGCTTTCGGCCACGGCCATCTGGGGCTGACGGGATCGGCCAATACCGGCCGGCTCATCGCCGGCGCCATGGCCGGCCGGCCCGACGACCAGCGCATGCTCAGGCCGTTCTCGATCGAGCGTTTCTGACGGCTCGCGCGAACCCGGCCGGCATCGCGGCGCTCAGAGCTGGGCCGCGTCCTGTCCCAGGTATTCGTAGCTTTCGGTGTTCACCCGCGAGATGCGCCACTCGACCGGCTGGCGGCTGTACGAGTAGGCCACCCGGCGCACCTCCAACAACGCGGCGCCCTGGGCGACGCCCAGCCAGGCGGCATGCTGCGCGTCGGCCAGGCAGCAGCGCAGCCGCTCGTCGGTGGCGATGACGTTCACACCGAAAAATTCCTGGTAGAAGCTGTACAGAGTGCCGACGCGTTCGCGCAACTGGCGCTCGGTCAGCCCCGTGAAGCGCGCTTCGGGCAGGCTGATGTCGTCGACCTGCACCACGTCGCCGTTGAGCGCCAGCACGTTGGAAAACTCGAACACGTGGGCGCCGCTGGCCAGGCCGAGCTTTTCGCGCACCAGGGCGGACGCGCGTACGCGGCCAAAGCGCTGCAGCGTGGTCACGGGATACGACTTGTGCCCGTCCTGGCGCACGATGCGGAAGAACTTGAAGAAATGGGCGTTGCGACTGTGTTCGGCCACATAGGTGCCACGTCCCTGCCGGCGCACCAGGATGTTCTCGGCGACGAGATCGTCGACCGCCTTGCGCAGCGTGCCGATGGACACGCCGAAGCGTTCGGCCAGCTGCTTCTCGGGCGGAATCGCCGCGCCCTGGGTCCACTCTCCGCGCATCAACGCCATCAGCAGGGTGTGCTTGACCTGTTCATACAAAGGCGCGTCGGGCGGCGCCTCGGAAAGGGGGCTCAGATCCATGGCGTACTTCAGATTTCTCGAGATTTTTCAGCGTCCAGTGTAGCCCTGCCTCGATGTCCCCTTCAAATCATTCAACTCATATATATGATTTAGTTGACTCATATGATGTGACTGAATAATATGTTCAGGCGAACCGGCCGGAGAGCGGCCGGCAGTCACACCGATCGAGGAGGGAACAAATGATTCATGCCGTATTGCACGAGGCCAAGGACACCGTGGCCGTCGTCGTGGTCGAAGGCCTGACCGCGGGAACCGAACTGAATGCCTGGGTGATGGACGAGGACCGCATCGTCCAGGTCCGCGCCCGCCAGGACATACCCATCGGGCACAAGGTCGCGCTGGCCGACATGGCCGTCGGCGACACCGTCTACAAGTACGGAGAGGACATCGGCAAAGTGGTGGCGCCGATCCAGGCCGGCCAGCACGCCCACGTCCACAACATCAAGACCAAGCGCTGGTAGGCCGGCTCGCCCTCCGTCATCCATACCCGACCCACAGGATTCTCCAACATGGCCATCATCACCCCATCCACCACTTTCCACGGCTACCGGCGCGACAATGGTCGCGTGGGCGTGCGCAACCACGTCATCGTCCTGCCGGTGGACGACATCTCCAACGCCGCGGCCGAGGCCGTCGCCAACAACATCAAGGGCACGCTGGCCCTGCCCCACCCCTACGGGCGGCTGCAGTTCGGCGAAGACCTGGAGCTGCACTTTCGCACGCTGATCGGCACCGGCTGCAACCCCAACGTGGCGGCCGTCATCGTGATCGGCATCGAGGAAGGCTGGACCCGCCGCGTGGTCGACGGCATCGCAGCCACCGGCAAGCCCGTCGCGGGATTCAGCATCGAACTGCACGGCGACCACGACAACATCATGCGCGCCTCCAGGCAGGCCAAGGAATACGTGCACTACGCCACCGCGCTGCAGCGCGTGGAATGTCCGATTTCGGAGCTGTGGGTATCGACCAAGTGCGGCGAGTCCGACACCACGTCCGGCTGCGGCGCCAACCCCACGGTCGGCAACGCCTTCGACAAGCTGTATGCCACGGGCAACACGCTGGTGTTCGGCGAAACCTCCGAACTCACCGGCGGCGAGCATATCGTGGCCAAGCGCTGCGCCAACGACGCCGTGCGCGAGCGCTTCATGTTCATGTTCAACCGCTACCAGGACATGATCGACCGCTGGAAGACCAGCGACCTGTCCGAATCCCAGCCCACCAAGGGCAATATTGCCGGCGGCCTGACCACCATCGAGGAAAAGGCCATGGGCAACATCCAGAAGATCGGCAAGACCTGCCGCGTCGACGGCGTGCTGGACAAGGCCGAGATGCCCACCGGCAAGGGCCTGTGGTTCATGGACTCGTCGTCGGCCGCCGCCGAGATGGTCACGCTGTGCGCGGCCTCGGGCTTTGCCGTGCACTTCTTTCCCACCGGCCAGGGCAACGTCATCGGCAATCCCATCCTGCCCGTCATCAAGATCTGCGCCAATCCGCGCACGGTGCGCACCATGTCCGAACACATCGACGTGGACACCTCGGGCCTGCTGCAGCGCGAGATGGACCTGGACCAGGCCGGCGACAAGCTGCTCGAGTGCATGCTGGCGACCGCCAACGGCCGCTGGACCGCCGCCGAGGCGCTGGGCCATCGGGAGTTCGTGCTGACGCGCCTGTTCGAGAGCGCCTGATCGGCCCCAACGGCGCAGCGGCGACCGGGGCGACAGACCCCGGCACGCTGCGCCGCGCATGAATCCGCGCCGCGCGCCAGCGCTCGCTCGGGCGATTCCGGCACCGCCGGGACAAACCAGAACAACTACGGAGGAGCAACATGAAAGACAGCGTTC
>DAIDKG010000236.1 GCA_027450125.1 Bordetella sp.
GATGCAGCAGCTTGGCTGCACCGGCGTCTTCGAGCCAGCCGCGCAGCCGCGCCAGCACCTCGTCCTTGGGCAGCTGCGCCACGGCCGATGCGTCCAGGCTCAGGCCGGACGCGACATCCGGGCCTCGGTGCGCCACCGGGATGTAGCAGGCCACGCCCGGCCGGACCGCCATCGAAATGCCGACCACGCGCGCCTGCATCTCCTCCAGCGACGTCGTTTCGGTGTCCAGCGCGACCAGGGGCGCCTGCCGGACCTGCTCCATCCAGGCGTCGAAAGCGGCCCAGTCGGTAATGACGCGGTAATCGGCTTGCACGGGCGCAAGCGGTGGCGCGATGCCCTGACCGTCGGCGGCGGCGGGCGCGCGCGCGATGCGCGCATCGCCCGACGGCACGCGCTGCGCGTCGCCGGTCTGCTCGCGCAGCCAGGTGCGAAAGCCGTAGCGATCGTACATCTCGGTAAGCACGGACGAGTCGGGCTGGCCGAAAGCCAGGTCCTGCAGACTGTCGACATGCCCTGCAAGGTCGCAATCGCACTTGACGGTCAGCAATTCTCGCGTGAGTCCGAACCGGTCTATGGCCGCGCGCAGGTTCTCGCCCGCCACGCCCTTGATATCGCCGGCTGCTGCCACCAGCCGCTCGATGGAACCGTGCTCCGCCAGCCACTTGACCGCCGTCTTGGGGCCGACCTTGGTCACGCCGGGCACGTTGTCCACGACATCGCCCACCAGCATGAGGTAATCGACGATGCGATCGGGCGGCACGCCGAACTTGGCGACCACCCCGGCCGGATCGAGCACTTCGCCGCTCATGGTATTGACCAGGGTCACATGCTCGTCGACCAGCTGGGCCAGGTCTTTGTCACCGGTTGAAACGATGGTGTCCACGCCCTCGGCCGATGCCTTGCAGGCCAGGGTGCCGATGATGTCATCGGCCTCCACGCCTTCGATCGCCAGCACCGGCCACCCCAGCGCGCGCACCATGCGGTGGATGGGCTCGATCTGCGCCGCCAGGTCGGGCGGCATGGGCGGGCGGTGCGACTTGTAGTCCGGGTACAGGTCGTCGCGAAAAGTCTTGCCGCGGGCATCGAAGATACAGGCTGCGTAGTCTGCTTTATGATCTTGAACCAGCTTGCGCAGCATGTTCACCACGCCGTACAGTGCCCCAGTGGGTTCGCCCTGCGCATTGCGCAAATCGGGCATGGCATGGAAAGCGCGATACAAATAGCTGGAGCCGTCCACCAGCAACAGGGTTTTATTCATGACAATAAGCTTTATTCCTGAACTCCCGCCCCGGGAGCATGTCCAGGAGATTATGGCAGAGCTGCAAACTGCCATCGGCCAGATGACCGACGTCGGTCCCGCCGTCAGCGTCTTCGGCAGCGCCCGCATTCGCCCCGCGTCGCCCTACTACGACAAGAGCACGGCCATTACGTCGGCGCTGGCCAAGGCGGGTTTTGCCATCATTTCTGGGGGCGGCCCCGGCATCATGGAAGCCGCCAGCAAAGGGGCTTTCGAGGCGGGCGGCCAGAGCGTCGGACTGAACATCAAGCTGCCGCACGAATCCACCCACAACGCCCATCAGACGCACAGCCTGAATTTTCGCCATTTCTCGCCGCGCAAATCCGTCTTTTTCATGTACAGCATGGCCTATGTGGTCATGCCCGGCGGCTTCGGCACGCTCGACGAACTGTTCGAAGCGCTGACGCTGGTACAGACCCGCAAGCTGCGGCCTGCGCCCATCATCCTGGTCGGCGCGGAGTTCTGGGGCGGCCTGGTCGACTGGATGCGCGATCAATTGCTGTCCCATGGCACCATAGGCCGCGGCGACCTGGACCTGCTGGCCATCGAAGACGATCCGGCCCGCGTCGTCGAGCGCGTGCTCGCCTTCCATCGCCGGCATCCCGTGGCCGAACTGCGCCCGCCCCAGGCGCTTGCCGCTGCGAAATAAAGGCGCAACGCCCCGCGCCTGCTCGCGGGCACGCCTGCGCGGCGCATGACACTCAGGATCGCGGCCTAGGGCCGTCCTGCTCCTCATCCTGCGCGAACATCCTCATCAGCTTGTCCACGAGGCGGCCCAGCAACCTGCGTTCGTCCGGCGTCAGCAGCGGGGAGAGCATGTCGTCTTCCAGTTTTCTGCCCAGTTCGTGGGCCTGGTCGCGCACGCGCATCCCGGCCGGCGTGGGCCAGAGCTGGAAATGGCGTGCATCGCCGGGATGAACCGTGCGCCGCACCAGCTTGCGCCGTATAAGCTCGGCCAGCAGCTTGGACAGCAGCGTTTTCTCGATCAAGGACTGCCGCGCCACGCTCGATGCCGTCACGCCCGGCAGGGCGCAGATGATGCGCAGCACGCGCAGCTTGCGCACATCCAGGCCGCAAAGCGCCTCGTAGGCCGCATCGGCCCGGCTGATCATGTCGGTCTTGATCAGATCCAGCTTGAAGGTGAGAAACGTGAGTTCGCCCTCGCTGTCTTGCTCTTGCTGCTTGGAGGACGGCATGACTACCTCGCCAAAAATGCCTCCGAGCGGCGTCCTTCGGCGCTGGACGCCCTGGAGGGGACGCCTTTGCCTTGGGACTGCCCGGCGGACGAATCCGTGGAAACCATTAGTTGAAAAATTCAACTATTGAATTACGCTACAAAAACCTTCCCTTCCGACAGCAGGCGCGGCCACCGCGCAATGCTCATCAAGGCTCGAATTATGCAAGAAGATACCGACCTCGGCGCGCTCGCCGACGACATGCGCGCCTGGCGCCGCGACATACACCGGCACCCCGAACTCGGTTTCGAGGAACACCGCACCAGCGGCATGGTAGCCAGAATGCTGCAGGCCTGGGGCATCGAGGTCACCGAAGGCGTGGGCGGCACGGGCGTGGTCGGCACCCTGCGCGGCGCCGGGGGACCGGGCCTGTCGCTGGGACTGCGCGCCGACATGGACGCCATGCCCATGGACGAGCTGGGCACGCCCGCCCACCGC
>DAIDKG010000237.1 GCA_027450125.1 Bordetella sp.
GCTGGCGGCCTGGATCGGCACGAAAATCAAGACGCTCGGCACCTCCGCCTGCCCGCCGTACCACCTCTCCATCGTCATCGGCGGCACCAGCGCGGAGGCCACGCTGAAGACGGTGAAACTCGCCTCCTGCCGCTACCTCGACACGCTGCCGACCAGCGGCGACACATCCGGCCACGCGTTTCGCGACCTGGAAATGGAACAGCAGGTGCTGGAGATTTCCCGGCACAACGGCATCGGCGCGCAATTCGGGGGCAAGTATTTCTGCCACGACGTGCGCGTGATCCGCCTGCCCCGCCACGGCGCCAGCCTGCCGATCGGCATCGGCGTCAGTTGCAGCGCGGACCGGCAGATCCTGGCGAAGATCACGCCGGAGGGGGTGTTCCTCGAACAGCTCGAAACCGACCCGCACAAATATCTGCCCGAAGCCACCGACGACATTCTCGGCGGCGAGGTCGTGACCGTGGACCTGAACCGCCCGATGGCGGAGATCCGCAAGCAGCTCTCTGCCTATCCCGTGAAAACCCGCTTGTCGCTGAGCGGCACCATGGTGGTGGCGCGCGACATCGCCCACGCCAAGCTGAAGGAGCGGCTCGACCGCGGCGAGGGCCTGCCCGAGTACATCAAGAACCACCCGGTCTATTACGCCGGCCCAGCAAAGACGCCGGCCGGCATGGCCACCGGCAGCTTCGGCCCCACCACGGCCGGGCGCATGGACAGCTACGTGGCCGACTTCCAGGCCGCCGGCGGCAGTTTTGTGATGCTGGCCAAGGGCAACCGCTCGAAAGCGGTCAAGGACGCCTGCAAACAATATGGCGGCTTCTACCTCGGCAGCGTCGGCGGCCCGGCGGCAAGGCTGGCGCAGGACTGCATCCGCAAGGTCGAGCCGCTGGAATACCCCGAACTCGGCATGGAAGCGGTCTGGCGCATCCAGGTGGAGAACTTCCCCGCGTTCATCGTCATCGACGACAAAGGCAACGATTTTTACGATGGGTTGGAATAGGGGGGCGCGCTCACGCGCGCCCTGCCCGCGCGAGTCTGGCGGCGCCTTGCGTCCTCTTGTAGGATCTCGAAGGGTCTGAAGGGGTTACCTCATGACGCTTCGCATCATCGTCGCGGCTGTCATTACCATTTTGGTGCTCGCCATCGGCGGGCTGATGACGACGGTCGGGCCATGGTATCGGGGCATCAATAAGCCCGGTTGGAACCCGCCCGACTGGATCTTCGGGCCGGCCTGGACGGTGATTCTGGGGCTGGCCGCCTTTGCCGGTGTTCTGGCCTGGGGCAACGCGGCCAGCACCAGCGATCGTCTATGGGTGGCCGGTCTGTTCGGACTGAACATCCTGCTGCACATGGCCTGGAGCCCGCTTTTCTTCAATCTGAGGCGGCCGGACTGGGCGCTGATCGAAGTGCCGTTCCTGTGGCTGTCGATCCTGGCGCTGATGATCGGGCTGGCACCCTATTCGACGCTGGCGAGCTGGCTGCTGCTCCCCTATCTGCTGTGGGTCGCGTTCGCCGCCTTTCTCAATTTCACGATCGTCCGGATGAACCCGCCCTTCGGTTCCAAGGCGCCATAAAA
>DAIDKG010000238.1 GCA_027450125.1 Bordetella sp.
AATAAAGAAAGAGCTGACATGCAATTTCCCGAATCCTGGCTGCGTTCGCTGGTCGACCCCAAGCTGTCCACCGATGAACTCGCGCACACGCTCACCATGGCCGGCCTCGAGGTCGACGACCTGCAGCCCGCCGTGCCGCCGTTTTCCGGCGTGGTGGTGGCCCGCATCGAAGACATCGCCCCGCACCCGGACGCCGACAAGCTGCGCGTGTGCAAGGTCAACGACGGCTCCGGCGAACTTCTGCAGATCGTCTGCGGCGCGCCCAATGCGGCGGCCGGCATCACCGTGCCGCTGGCGCGTATCGGCGCCCGGCTGCCCGGCGACATGAAGATCGGCAAGGCCAAGATGCGCGGCGTCGAGTCCTTCGGCATGCTGTGCTCGGCGCGCGAACTGGGCATGTCGCAGGACCACAGCGGCCTGATGCTCCTGCCCGAGTCGCTGGTTCCAGGCACCGACATCCGCCAGGCGCTCGACCTGGAAGACATGGTCTTCACGCTCAAGCTCACGCCCAACCGCGCCGATTGTCTGTCCATCCTGGGTGTGGCGCGCGAGGTGACCGCGCTCACGGGTGCGCCTTTGACCGTGCCTTCGATGACGCCCGTGGCGGTCACCATCGACGACCGACTGCCTGTGAAGGTAAGCGCGCCCGACCTGTGCGGCCGCTTTGCCGGGCGCGTGATCCGCGGCGTCAACGCTCGCGCCGCGTCGCCCGACTGGATGAAGACGCGCCTGGAGCGGGCCGGCATGCGCTCGATCTCGGCGCTGGTGGACATCTCCAACTACGTCATGCTGGAGCTGGGCCGTCCCACCCACGTGTTCGACCTGGACAAGGTGCCTGGCGAGCTCGAAGTGCGCTGGGGCCGCGCCGGCGAGAACCTGGAACTGCTCAACGGCCAGACCATCGCGCTGGACGAGACGGTGGGCGTGATCACCGCGGCTGGCCAAGTCGAGAGCCTGGCCGGCATCATGGGCGGCGAAGCCACCTCGGTCACGCTGGACACGCAGAATATTTTCGTCGAAGCGGCCTTCTGGTGGGCCGAGGCCATCGCCGGCCGGCCGCGCCGCTTCAAGTTCAGTTCCGAAGCCAGCCATCGCTACGAGCGCGGCGTGGACTACGCCACCATTCCCGAACACCTGGAACGCATCACCGCACTGATCCTGCAGATCTGCGGCGGCCAGGCCGGCCCGCTGCAGGACCAGGTGCTCGCGCTGCCCGAGCGCAAGCCCGTGCGCATGCGCCTGGCGCGCTGCCGGCGCGTGCTGGGCGTGCCGGTCACGGGCGAGGAAGCCGCCGACATCTTCACGCGCCTGAGCCTGCCGTTCACGCGCGAGGGCGACGACTTCATCGTCACGCCGCCTTCATACCGCTTCGACATCAACATCGAAGAAGACCTCATCGAAGTAGTGGCCCGCATCCACGGCTTCGAGAGCATTCCCGACGTGCCGCCCATGGCGCGCGCCAAGATGCGCGCCGAGCCCGAGACGCATCGCGGCCCGCATGCGCTGCGCCGCCTGGTCGCCGCGCGCGATTACCAGGAGGTCGTCAACTACAGCTTCGTCGAAGCCGACTGGGAACGCGACTACGCCGGCAACGACGAGCCCGTGCGCCTGCTCAACCCCATCGCCAGCCATATGTCGGTGATGCGCTCGAGCCTGATTGCCGGTCTGGTCGCCAACATCCGCCACAACGCCAACCGCAAGCAGACGCGCGTGCGCGTGTTCGAGCTGGGAGGCGTGTTCCTGCGCGACGCGGCGGTTGCCGACGGCCCCTTGTCGGTGGCCGGCGTAAGCCAGCCCATGCGCCTGGCCGGCGCCGCCTGGGGCCCGGCCGTGGCCGAGCAGTGGGGCGAGGCCGCGCGCCAGGTCGATTTCTTCGACGTGAAGATGGACGTCCAGGCCCTGTTCGGCACGCGCGCCAATTCGCTGCGATTCACGGCGGCCCCGCATCCCGCGCTGCATCCCGGGCGCAGCGCCCGCATCGAGCTGGACGGCAAGGCCGTCGGCTGGATCGGCGAACTGCATCCGCGCTGGGCGCAGCAGGCCGAGCTGGCGCATGCGCCGGTGGTGTTCGAACTGGACGCCGCGGTGCTGCAGGCGGGCGTCATGCCGGTAGTGGGCGAGATTTCGCGCCAGCCCGTGGTGCTGCGCGACCTGGCGCTGTGGGTCAAGGCCGACACGCCCGCCCAGGCGCTGCTGGACACCGTGGAGCGGGCAGTCCGGGCCGATGCGAAGCTGGCAGTGGTGCGCGATGTGCGCCTGTTCGACGTGTGGCGCGAGAAGCCGCAGGGTGGTCAAGGAGCGGCGCAAACCCCGGCCGAGAAAAGCCTTGCCTTCCGCTTCTGGCTGCAAGACACTGAAGTCACGCTGGACGAAGCACGCGTGTCCGAATGCATGGCGCGCCTCCTGGAGGCCTTGTCGGCCGCGCACGGCGCGCGGCTGCGGGATTGATCCAGGGCACGTGTCGTCACAAGAACATAGGGGATCCAATGCTTGCCGAACCGCGCACGCTCACCAAGGCTGAACTGGCCGAACTGCTCTTCGAGCGGGTTGGCCTGAACAAGCGTGAAGCCAAGGACATCGTCGATACTTTCTTCGAGGAAATCCGCGAGGCCCTGGCCCGCGGCGACTCGGTCAAGCTCTCGGGCTTCGGTAATTTCCAGGTGCGCGACAAGCCGCCGCGGCCGGGACGCAACCCCAAGACGGGCGAGACCATCCCCATTGCGGCACGGCGCGTAGTCACTTTTCACGCCAGCCAGAAACTCAAAAGCGTGGTCGAGCAGGCACCCGCCGAGGACGAACTCGGTCTTGACGAAGAGGCATAATCCCTTCCATGACCCGTCCCGAAAACACCGAGGCCACGCTGCCTCCCATCCCTGCCAAGCGTTATTTCACCATCGGCGAAGTCAGCGATCTTTGTGGCGTCAAGCCGCATGTGCTGCGCTACTGGGAGCAGGAATTCACCCAGCTCAAGCCGGTCAAGCGGCGCGGCAACCGGCGCTATTACCAGCACCATGAGGTGCTGCTCATCCGCCGCATCCGTTCCTTGCTGTACGAGCAGGGTTTCACCATCAGCGGCGCGCGCAACCGCCTGGGCGATACGCGTGGCGATACCGCCGTCAACGATCCGGATGCGGCGGTGCGCCTGAGCCCGGGCGAACTGCAGGCGCTGCGCACGGAGCTGGCGCAGATCGCCGAACTGCTGAGCGACGCGTCAAAAGCCGATGAGTGAGCTGCGTTGTTTGAGCACAGCCTGCAAATTATGATATAGTTTCGTTCTTTCGGGGCGTAGCGCAGCCTGGTAGCGCACTTGCATGGGGTGCAAGGGGTCGCGAGTTCGAATCCCGCCGTCCCGACCAGTAGTACCAAGGCAGTTAGTGAGAGTAGTCACTAACTGCCTTTTCTCTTTGCGTGACTTTTGCGTGACTCCAGTTTCACGCCCTCCTTTTTAAAATGGTTAGCGACGGACTCCTGGTGTCTGTCGTTGATACGCGATTGGCGTACTCGATCAGCTTTGCCAGTTCCGCGGCCGAGTAGTGAGAGGTAACACTGCCGTCGGTATGACCGAGAAGCGCTTTACGAGCTTCCTCTGGTACATCTGCAGCCCGCAGGCGGCGCCCGAAGGTGTTCTTCAGATCGTGCACGCGCAAATGGGCAAACCCCCAGTGCGCGGGTCTGCACCAATGCCCTGACAGATGCAAATTCGAGAAATAGCTTTCTCAGATTTTGACGGTCATAGAGCCCAGGCTCGCTTTTCAGGTAATGCCTCCTGAGCGCAACAATTCCAACCAGGGCGGGAAGGGCGCCTATCACGTAAATGTCCATCTTCTCTCCGTTGAGTTTGTTCTAGATAGCTGTAATTCTGCCGGAGAGGATCCCTGCTCAAAGATGCTAATCCCTACTAAACAACGACAATTCCTCTGAGGGTTCGAGGCGTTCCAAACCGAGTTTGAACAAAGAGAGAAGGCCCTGTCCGCTGCAGCGGACGGAAGTTAGGGCCTGCTGCCATAGGCGCTCGCCGCGTTGGCCGGATGGCGAGCGCGCCATCGATTCCGTGCACAGTCTCTCCATCTGACGCCCGGCGATCGCTTCCACTGTTTCGCGCTTAAAACTGCCGATTTATGTGTTCAGGTCTTGCAGGGCCGCCGCTAATTGGCGAACGCCGTCTTCAATTCGCTCGACCGGAATCGACGAATATCCCACTCGCATGAAGTGTCGCGCCGGCCGCGAACTCGCGAAGAAGACGCCACCAGGCTCGATGACGACGCCGCGCGTGAGCGCCGCGGTTGCGAGCGCACGGGTGTCGACCGACCGGGGCATTTCCACCCACAGCGCCGAACCCCCTTCGGCATGGGCCAAATTGCAGCCCGGCACGTGGCGCTGCAGCGCGTCGCGCAAGGCTTGGGATCGCTCCCGATACGCCACATTCAGCCGCCGCATGAAGGTTTCGTGGAAACGATGGGCTATGAAGAGCGCAGCGGTGTGCTCGTTGTTCGTCGGCGGATGGCGCAGCATCAGGCGCCGCATCGCGCGCAACTCCACTATCAGCTCCGGTGGCGCCACCACATAGCCGATGCGCAGACCGTGTGCAAGGGTCTTGGAGAGGCTGCCCACATAGATGACGCGGCCACTGTTATCGAGACTGCGCAGCGCCGGCGTGGGCGCGCCGCAGAAATTGAGCTCGCTTTCATGGTCGTCCTCGATCAGGACTACGTCGTGTTTCTCAGCCTGTTCCAGCAGCTTCTGACGCCGTGCCAGCGACATGGTCACGGTGGTCGGGCATTGGTGGCTGGGTGTCACGTACACATATCGGCAGGACGCCATCACGCCATTCACCACCAGGCCTTCGCTGTCGACCGGCAAGGGTCGTACCG
>DAIDKG010000239.1 GCA_027450125.1 Bordetella sp.
GCCGCTGCCTGCGCTACCCGTCGCGCCGGCGCCGCCCTCGGCAGCGCCCGTCGCAGCGGATTCCTCGATCGACGCCTGCGCGACTTGCCCGAACGTGGCGAGCAGCGTTTCGCGGTTCAGGGCGCGCAGCGGCGCCGCGTAGTCGCCGGTGGCGTAGTAGGTGGCCCGCGCCAGCCAGGCTAGCAGAATCGCGCCCGAGCGGATACGGCTCTCGAACAGGTTCACCGACGAAATCAGCCAGGCATCCTGCAGCAGCTCCAGCAGCAGCGGCGAGAAAGCCGGCCGGCCGGCGTTGCCGGTCTTGAACTCCTCCAGGGACTGATCGACGGCGCGCTTGACCAGGGCTGCGTCCACGCCGTGCTGGCGCAAGAGCAGCGGTATGTCCGATTGCACGTCGACGAGCAGCTTGGACAACAGATGCTCGACCATGATTTCATAGTGGCCGCGTGCCACGCACAGGCCAACGCCGTCTTCCAGGGCCTGCTTGCAGTACGCATTCAGGCGGCCCACCAGGGGCTTGAGTTCGACCAGTAGCATGTTCTTTTCCTGTCCAGAGATGAGCGTTGCAGATAAGAGCTACGGACTACGAATCACTACAGATTGAAGGCCACCTCGGTCGGCTCCGAGGCCTGCTCGGGCACCAGCCAGGTATCGAGTCCCAGGCGCGTCCATTGCCTGCCGTTCAGCCGGGCGGCGCGCGCGTCTTCGTGGCGCAGTTGCACCTGCACTTGCACGTCGTAGGGATCGATCAGGTAGAAACGGACCAGAAAGCGCAGGCGCTTGTTTTCCGGCGCGCCCGGCAGCAATTGGTGGAACAGCGTCTGCGGCACGTCGGTCAGCCGTATGCGGATGTTGCCGGCGTAGTCGTCGATCAGCGTGCCGAGATAGGCATCCTCTCCCAGCTTGCCGCCCTGGCGGCCCAGGCTCCAGCGCTGGTCGGCCGGGATCGGGACGGTGCGAGCGACGCAGCTGTCGATCTGCACCTGGGCCTGGTCGTAGGCGTCGGCCAGCATGGTCTTCAGGCCCAGTGCCGATCGCGGCCGCTGGCTGAGCAGGCCTGCGTAGCGCAGCAGGCCGGCGCTGCCCGGCAGCAGGTCCACCCGCAGGTCCTGGTTTTCCAGGCCGACGAAGGCATACAGGTGATTGAGCGTCGAGGCGTCTTCCTGCTCGATGATCCGCTGCTGCAGCCGATACTTGGACCAGACATCGAACAGCAGCGGATACATCGCGTAGTGCACGATGTCGAGAAACTCGCGCATGACGCGCCCACCCTCGCGTTCCTCGTCGAGCAGATCCTCGGTGTAATAGGTGGGCAGCGGCGAAGCCACCCCGTACAGGCCGAAGAAGTTGGCCTGGATGCGGTAGCCGCCGTCGGCGCGGCGCTCGATGCTGTCGATGTCGTTTTCCGGGAACCCCAGGGCGAGCCTGGGTCGCACCCGCAGGGTCACCGGGCGTCGGCTGGCGCGCGCGGACAGCTCCAGCAACCGCACCGCCTGGAAATAGGCGTAGCGGTCGCTGTTGACGAGCAGGTCGTCCTTTACAGCAAAAGCTGCTGGCCCAGTCTCGGTGGCCATTGGTAGACGGCTCCGGAAAACGCGTCGACCAGTTCGACGCGGGTATAGGAATTGATGCCGGCGTAGTCGGCGACAAGCCGCTCGAGCATGCAGCCGAACAAATACAGGTCGCCGATGCCGGCGTAATGATCCTGGCGGCACTTGATGCGCACGAGCTGCCCGCGCAGCAGGCTGCCGCGCCCGATCAGCCGGGTCTCGGGCGTGGCCGTCACCTCCTGGATGCCCTCGATGCGCCGCCGGTTCGCGGCCTCCTGGGCTTGTTCCTGCCTCTCGGAAAAAACATACAGGCTCAGGAGCGCGCGAAGCGTCTCGGCGCTGGCGACGAACAGGAAGTTCAGCGACACGTGCGAAATGAGCTGCCACAGCAGCGCTTCGCCGCTGGGCGGTTCCTGCGAGGGCGTGACGGCGCGAATGTTCTGGAAGGCGATGCGGTCGGGCGAAGTGCTGGTGGGCTGGTTGATGTCGCCCAGCTTGAGGCTTTCGGGCAGCGCGCGATTGGTGCAGGTCAGCTTGATGGAGAGCGTCTCGGGAACAGGCGTCTCGCCGAGCGGGTAGTTGACCGAAAGAAAGACCTCGCTGCCGCGTCCCACCGTGGGGCTGCGCCGGGTGACGCGATAGCTGAGTTGCGTGGCGTGGCGGCCGCCGTGCTGGAACAGGCCGAACGGCATATAGGTCCGTTCCTTGGCCACCCCTTGCCGGTAGCCCACCACGTCGTCGATGGAATACACCTGGTAGTGCTCCCGCTGGGCATCCTCGGGCATGACCCGGTACTCGGCCAGGCGGTGTTCGTGGCTGATCGGCACTGCCGCGTGGGAAAACAGGTTTATCGCCGGCACCACATTGAGCATGAAACTGTCGGAACGGATCTCGGGCATCCAGTCGGGCACGCTGTCGAGCGTGATGAACATGCTGAAGCTCGATCCGGCGCCGCGCGCAGCCCAGCGCTGCAGGCCCTGGATCTCGATGAACAGGAATTTCTCCGGCTGCACGAAGAATTCCTGGATGCGGCGAAAGCCGCTGAAGGCGTTGCTGGGGTAGGGCAGCAGCGCGTCGTCGAAGCCGCAGGCATGCAGTTCCCTGGCGTCCAGTTCGAAGCGTTCGGCGCCGTCCGCGGAGATGCGCACGTTGGTGGCGTGCCTGGTGAGCAGCAGCATCAGCTTGCTGGCCTCGACATAGCCGCCGCTCAGGAACAGGCGCAGGCTGTCGGCGCTCCATTGGTCCAGGGTCAGGCCGCTCAGCTCGAAATCGAGCACCAGCATCGGCGCGGTGCCGGCGTAGTCCAGCAGGTTCGCGTCGGCCAGGACCAACGGCTGCACGTCCAGATCGTTGGTCGTGCGGAACCGGCACGGTGTGCCGTCCACCGGCACCGAGGCCAGCTCGGTGCCCGCCGCTACGCGCGCGATTTCGGAGAGTGCCGACCGTGGCGTGAAGGCCACCAGCGTGGTGGCCGGAATCGGGCGCAGGTAATGCGGGAACAGCAGGTTCGTGATTTCCTGCACGAACTCCGGAAACTCGTCGTCGAGCTTTTGCCGCGTCAGTCCGGTCAGGAAAGCCACGCCTTCCAGCAGGCGTTCCACGTCCGGATCGGTCGAGGCGCCCGACAGCATGGGTGCCAGCGTCGGATTGTTCTGCGCGAACTCCGCCGCCAGCCCCTTGAGCTTGTTCAATTCACTTTCGTAATACGCATTGAACATGATGGCCCTAGCTCTTCAGGCTGATCTTGCCGCTGGCGCCCACGGTGGTCGAGAGCGACAGGGGTATTTCGCGGTCATCGGCGTCGATCGTGCCGTTGAGCATGAAGCGCAGGGCCTGCATGTCGGAGTTGTCATGATCGAGCGTGACCCGCGCCGACTTGATGCGCGGCTCGTATTTGCTCACCATGCGCTCGATCTCTTCCTGCATGTCGCGGGTGGATCCCACGCCCGTGCCGCCCGCCAG
>DAIDKG010000240.1 GCA_027450125.1 Bordetella sp.
CGTGCCGCGGCACGCCGCGGCGCAAGCGGAGAAACACACATATCGCTCGATGCCATCGGCGGGCGGCGGGCGAAATAAGTGCCGCAGCTTGCCTGCTGCGCAGGATCGCAGAGCAGCGCAAGAAAACCGGAAAACGCACTGCCCTGCGCGGCCTTGCCGGGGCCAGGACAGGGCCGACCGCGGGACATGAGGACTTGCGCGACAGCCCCCCCCTCAATGCAGCATGGGTTCGGTGTGCGCCCGTATCCGGCGGCGTCCGTTCGCCTTGTCGGCCACGATCTCGCCGGGCGCCACGCCGTCGCCGCGCCAGCGCCGCGTCATGCCTGCGACCACCGCAGGCAGGTCGCGCAGGCGATGGAACTCGGCGCGCAGCCAGCGGGCATCGTTGCCGCCGTGCTGCAGCTCGTCGCGCAGCGTCTGCAGCATGCCCGCCGTGCCCAGCTCCTCGGCCACCGGCATGAGGCGCTGCAGCAGCGCGCGCAGGTGATCGCCCAGGCGCACGCGTTCGCCTTGCGGCGTCACGTAGGCGCCGTGCATGCCGTAGCGGCAGGCCTGGAAATGATTGCTGCGATAGGCCATCCAGGCCATCTCGGCCGGTTCGCCTTCGCGCGCGACCAGTTCAGCCAGGACTTGCGCGAAGGCCGCAAGCTGGCAGGCGCGCTCGACCGTCAGCGGCGTGTCGCAGACGCGGATTTCCACCGTCCCGAACTCGGGCTTGGGACGGATGTCCCAGTACAGGTCCTTGATGCTCTCGGCCAGGCCCGTGGCGCGCAGTTGCGCGATGTGGGCCTCGAACCCGTACCAGTCCCGCACGCTTTCGGGCATGTGCCCCGACAGGGGGAAATTGTTGACCGCGTTCAGGCGGCAGCAGGCGTACTGCGTGTCCACGCCCTCGAAATACGGCGAAGCGGCCGACAGGGCAATGAAGTGCGGCACGTAGGGCGACAGCGCGCGCACCAGCCGGATCGCCTCGTCGCCCGAGGTGGTGCCCAGGTGGATGTGCTGGCCGAACACCGTGAACTGGCGCGCCAGGTAGCCATAGGTGTCGGCGATGTACTGGAAGCGCGGGCTGTCGTGGATGCTGCGGTCCTGCCAGCGCATGAAGGGATGGACGCCGCCGCCCGCGATGGCGATGCCCAGCGCATCGGCCGCCTCGACCAACGCATTGCGCATTTCGCGCATCTCGGCCAGCAGTTCGCCAGGGTGCTCCTGCACCGAGGAATTGAGCTCGATCATCGAGCGGGTGATTTCGGGCTTGATCCGATCGGCCATCGGATGGCCGGCCAGCCGGGCCAGCAGATCGTCCGAGGCCGCAGTCAGATCGAAGCTGGCTGTGTCGATAAGCTGCAGCTCCAGCTCGATCCCACGGGTATTGGGGGCCGACGAGGTAAAGGACAGTGGATCCATCTCGGTCTCCTTTGTGAAGCTTATGGGAATGGCCTACCGGGGCTTGAAGCCTGGGACATTCGTGCGTCCAGGGTGCCCGGTGGATGGACTTGCCGATCGATAGTACGGGGTAAAATGATTACAAAACAGCGTTAAATCGTGAAAATTGTATGCAAATACAAAAAGCACGATTCTTCCCTGGGGTAGCTCGTGAGCAAGCACTAACTTTCGAGACTGGGGGATCCGGCCCCGTCCGCAGGACGCTGCCTGCGAGGAGGGAATCAGGTGCTGCGCTTGCGCGAGGATTCGATGCCGAGCTGCTTGAGCTTGCGGTAGAGGTGGGTGCGTTCCAGGCCGGTGCGCTCGGAGACGCGGGTCATGCTGTGGTTCTCGCGGACCAGATGGTATTCGAAGTAGATGCGCTCGAAGGCGTCGCGCGCTTCGCGCAGCGGCTGGTCGAGCGAGATGCTGCCCAGCAGTCCGCCGCCTGCCTGCGGCTGCGTCTCGGCCGCGAGCATGGCCGAAGGCGGATCGAGCTCGTCTTCGAGAGGCACCGCGACCTGCGCCTGGCCCTGACCGGCCAGACCCGAATAGACAGGGGCCCGGCCGCGCGACAAGCCCGCCTCGATGGTGCTGAGCAGGCGCTGCAGCGTGATGGGCTTTTCGAGGAAATCCATTGCGCCGATGCGGGTGGCCTCGACGGCGGTATCGATGGTGGCGTGGCCGCTCATCATGATGACGGGCATGTCGAGCAGGCCTTGCGAGCCCCACTCCTTGAGCAGGCTCACGCCGTCGGTGTCGGGCATCCAGATGTCGAGCAGGACCAGATCGGGACGCATGCGCAGACGCGCGGCGCGCGCCTGCGCGGCGTTTTCCGCGAGCTCGACCGTGTGCCCTTCGTCGTAAAGAATCTCGGATAGAAGTTCGCGTATGCCAACTTCGTCGTCGACCACCAGAATCCTGGCCATAAACCTCTCACCTATTGCGTGGCCGCATTATCGCTCTTTTTTGCCGCAGAGCCGCATTCAGGGCTGAACCGCGCCATTGCGCGCCGCCGCCCCTGGGCACCGCGTTGCGCCGGAGGCTTCGATCAAGCGGCGTTCGGCGCCAGCCGGGTCAGGAGTATCGACACCCTGGCCCCGCCTTCCTTACGATTGGCAAGGTCGATGCGGCCGCCGTGCTCGTCGATGATTTTGCGCACGATGGCCAATCCTAACCCAGTTCCGTGCGCCTTGGTCGTGACGTAAGGCTCGAACGCCCGTTGCGCCACCTGGGGCGCAAAGCCCGGCCCGTTGTCGGCCACGATGAAGCGCACGGCGCGTTCGCCGTCCGGCCGGGCGCTCTCGACCAATTGCGTCGACACCCGCACCAGGGCGGCCTCGCCTCGCTCGGCAACTGCGTCGCGCGCATTGGACAGCAGGTTGTGAATGACCTGGCGCAGCTGAGTCGGATCGCCCTCGATGTCGGGCAGGTCGGGCTGCAGATGCACATCCAGATTGAGCGCGCGCGGGCCGTCGCCGCCGCCCGCCTCCCAGCCGTACAGGGCCAGCACGTCGGCCACCAGGCTGTTGAAGGCAATGCGCTGCATCACTGCCGGCGGCGTACGGGCGTACTCGCGAAAATCGTCCACCATTTTCTTGAGCGACCCCACCTGATTGACGATGGTGTTGGTCGAGCGTGCGAGCATCTGCGCGTCCGGCGGCGCGAGCTTGTCAGCCAGCTTCATGGCCAGCCGCTCGGCCGAAAGCTGGATGGGAGTAAGCGGATTCTTGATCTCGTGAGCCAGGCGCCGCGCCACCTCGCCCCAGGCCACCGTGCGGCTGGCCGAGATGACTTCGGTGATGTCGTCGAACACCACCAGGTAGCCGTTGCCCCGGTCATCCACGTGCAAATGCGTGCCGCGCGCCAGCAGGACCGTCGCCTCGCCTTGTCCGGCGCGCTTGAGCTCGAACTGCTGCTGCCAATGCGTGCGCTCCGATCCCACCGCGTCGTGCTCGGAAAACGCCTGGCGTATCAGATTGGCGAACTCGATCATGTCGTCGACGGTTTCGAGCGGCCGGCCGATGACCGAGCGCAGATCGGCC
>DAIDKG010000241.1 GCA_027450125.1 Bordetella sp.
CGCGACCTGGTCGCTCAACGGCGAGCGCCTGGACGCCTGATCGCGCGCTGCGCCACGGCGGCTTCGCCGGGTCGCCGCCTGCCACAACACTAGGAGGCTTTATGAAATACCTGTGCCTGGTCTATCTCGACGAGGAGAACTGGAGCGCCTGCCCGGACGAGGTCTGCTTTGCCTACGGCGAGCAGTTGCGCAAGAGCCTGCATTTGCTCGCCGCCGAGCCGCTGCATCCGGTCAGCCGCGCCACGACGGTGCGCGTGCGCAACGGCCAGACCTCGCTCTTTGACGGTCCCTTTGCCGAAACCAAGGAGCAGCTCGCGGGCTTTTACCTGGTCGATGCCAAGGACCTGAACGAGGCCATCCAGATCGCGGCGGGGATACCCCCGGCGCGCTACGGCAGCATCGAGGTGCGGCCCGTGCGGGAGCTGGTGTTGCCGCAGTAGGCTCGCGACGCCCGGATTCGGGCGCGCGCGGGCGGCCTCGCGCTCAGTGAACGTGCTCGTCGAGCACCAGGTGGGCCATGCCCTTTTCAGTGGCGATGCCAACCTTCCGGCCGATGGGCAGCGTGGCCTTGGTGCGCACATGGCCATAAGGCAGGCCCGTGACGACCGGCACCTTGACGGACTTGCGCAGCCATTTGACGACCTCGGGCATGTCGTAGCCCGCGTCGTGCGCCGCCAGGCGGTAGTCGCTGAAATGGCCCAGCACGATGGCCTTTTGCTGTTCGAGCACGCCGGCCTGCCAGAGCTGGGCCAGCATGCGCTCGACCCGGTAGGGATGCTCGCCCACGTCTTCCAGGAACAGAATGCCTTTTTTGATCTTGGGCAGATACGGCGTACCCAGAAGCGAGGCCACCATGGCCAGGTTGCCGCCCCACAAGATGCCGCGCGCATCCACCGCATCCGCGTCTTGCGTCTCGAAGCTGAGGATCTCGAGCTCGCCGCGCATCAGCTCGCCGAAAAGGGCCACGGTGAGCTCGTCGGGCTTGGCAGCGCCGAAGTCGGCCGCCGCGCAGGGGCCGGTGTAGCTGACTGCACCCGTGCGCGCCAGCAGCGCCAGGTTGAAGACCGTGAAATCGCTCAGGCCCACGAAGCGCTTGCCGCTGTCGGCCATGGCCTTCCAGTCGATCAGGGGAAGAAGGCGCGACAGGCCGTAGCCGCCGCGCGTGGCCATGACGATGGGATGCTTTTGCCTGATGGCGCGGTCCAGGCCGGCCAGGCGTTGCTTGTCGGTGCCCGCGAAACGTTGGTGCACGGCCTTCGCGGCGCGGTCGATCGTGGCCGCGAATCCCTCGGCTGCCAGGCGCTCGCAGGCCAGGTCCAGCGCCTCGGGATTGTGCACCGCCGACGACGGCGAGATCAGGTAGACGCCGCTTGCCGGGGCCGGCTCGTGATGATGCGCGTGCCCGTCGTGGTTATGCGGGTCGCCGGTGTGCTCGCAGGCATCGTCGCACAGATGCCCCGCTTAGCCATGCCCTGCCCGCGCTTTCTTGCTCTGCTTTTTCTTGTTCATTGCTTCAGGTTTCCTTGCGCCGGCGCTCGCGGAAGAATTCGCGCAGGATATCCCCGCAGGATTCGGCCATGACGCCGCCGCATACGGTGGTGTGGTGGTTGATTTTATCGACTGCGCCCACGTCCAGCACGCTGCCGCAGGCGCCGGTCTTGGGATCGGCGGCGCCGAAGACCACCCGCGCCAGCCGCGCATGCAGCATGGCGCCCATGCACATTACGCAGGGCTCCAGCGTGACGTACAGCGACAGGCCGGGCAGGCGGTAGTTGTTCAAGTGCGCGGCCGCGGCGCGCAGCGCGACGATCTCGGCGTGCGCGGTGGGATCGCTGTCGGTGATGGTGCGGTTGTAGCCCGCGCCCAGCACCGTGCCGTGCGCATCGGTCACGACGGCGCCCACGGGCACCTCGCCGGCC
>DAIDKG010000242.1 GCA_027450125.1 Bordetella sp.
GTTGCACGCCGGGACCGCACCGGCGCGCAGGGGTAGAAGGCCAGGGCCGAAGCCCTGGGGCGTCGCTTCTTAGAAGTCGTGACAGCGCAGAGGAGCGCCGATGGTCCGCAGGAAAATTCGCATGAGATCTTGCGCATAGGCCTGCGCGTTGTAGACGTCGAAATCGCCCTGCGCGGCGTCAAGGTCAGCCAGCAACTCCTGCGCCTCGTCGCCCTCAACGACAGCGACGAACTCATTCGCACGACGCGAGGCCGCACTGCCATCGAACCAGGGCGCGTCCTCGACGTGATCAACGTCGTAAAGGTCGATTTCGCCGTCGCACACAACGCGCGAAACCCCATCGCTGCCAACCACTACGTAGAAGGCGGCACTGAGTCCGCCAGCGCAGTTGTCGGGACTGGAATAGATCCGTTTCGCCACGCCGCCGCCGTCAATCGTGCCGTACGCGATCTTGTAGATGCTCCTCGAATGATCGGCGAATTCTTCACGCTTTGCGGCAGAGACCAGGCGCGAACGCAGTTCGGATTCCTCGATGTTGGTGCGAATGAGTTCCATGTCTAACTCCTGATTGGGTTGCTCGCTTTGATTCGAATCGCCTACACGGCGATGGACTCTTCATCTCTTACGCAGTTGACGACATGCGCCGGCGCGCGGCTTAGTGGATCAACGCGATCCCGACGATGGGCACCAGGACCGGCACGATGTACAGGCCGAAAGCCCCGATGCCGCGAACGGCCAGGCCAGCGAAAAACAGGGTTGCTCCGATGGTGTTGCGCATGATGACTCTCCTGAAAATTGATTCAAGCTCGGGGGGTTCGGGTGTTGGCTTATGGCTTCACGATCTCGACCGCGACCAGGCCTCCGCAGCGCAGGACCGCGCGCCAGCGCTTGCCGTCCGGGCCGATGTGCGAGCCCTTGAAATCGCGGTGAATCGCCTTCCATTGCTCCATCGTCATGCGTTCGACGATCCGCCCAACTGCTGCGGTGGGGGCCTCATCGTTGGAGGCTCGGAGTGCTTGGGGCTTGCCGGAGGGGTAGAGGGTTGCTGCGCTCATGGGTGGCCTCCTGTCGATGGGTCCTGCCGCGTATGGGGGTTGCTCGCCCTGGAGCCGCTGAGCGGGTCTGCCCCGGCCCAGAGGGACGGCTGGAATCGTTTCGGCGCGCGCCGGGGCCGAGGGTTGCAAGGACAAGTGCCAGAGCGAGGGACTAGCGAAGCGGCCCGAGCGTGCCGAGCGCAGCGAGCGCCTGTCGCGCCGGACTTGCCAGGACAGGCCGCAGGCCTGGCCGCCCCGAGCCCGCATAGCGGCGGGGCAACCCCTATACGTGGCTCCATCGGCAGGAGGCGAGCGCGGCAAACCGGCCCGGCGGGACCCGAGCACGCAGAGCCACGAAGGCCTCGGCCTTCGTCACGGCCGCGCAGCGGCCCCCGATCAGGACTCAGGGGCTACGGCCTCCCCGCCGGGTCCTGCCGTGGTGGGGCCTCGCTTTGGCGTCTGGCTGGGCCCGGCCTGGTCGGCTGGAAGGCGGGGGCGAGCGAAGCGAGCGGGGCCCCGGCCATCTGCGAATCGAAGACGCATAGATGCGGATTGCATTCACGCGACGGACGAAAAAAAGCCGGCACGAAGGCCGGCAAGACTGCACTGATAACAAAGAAATCACTGCATGGGCTGCGTGTACCAAGTGCCCGCGATCAAGGCTACGCCGTAGGCCTGGCCGGCGGCGCTGGTGTACGCGCCGCCCAGCTCTTCCGCTCCCGGAAGCTGCTTCGCGTAGCTCGCCATCTGCTGGAAGAAGCCAGGCAGGTACTCGGTCGCCTGGCCGGTTGCCGCGCTGTACTGGTACATGCTGGTCGAGCCGTCCGAGCCGCCAAAAAGCAGGGTCGGAACGCCGCCTGCTTGGAAGGTCTGCCAGTACGGCAAATTTGCGCCGAGGCCTTGCACGCCTGGCAAATAGCTCGTGTATTGCCAGCCGAGCGTGCCGAGCGTGTCCTGAAAAACCGCCTTCGTCGGCATGAAATTCTTGCCAGGGAGCGGGTTGTAGACGTTCACAAACCCTTCAGCGCTTGCGACGCCTGGCACCGCAAACGGCACGGTGTCGATCATCGCAAGGCCGTTTGTCGGCTGGCCGTTGGTCTGGTCGATGGTGTCGATACCTGCGCTCGACGTGATGACTGCGCTGGCAGAAAAAACGGAAATCGAACTCTCGTAGCCGGGCACGAGCTTCGAATCGCCGAGGACCACTTCCGATTGCCCGAGGCCTGCTGGCTCGATTGCGCAGCTGTCGAAAGCAGACAAGCCGGGGATCGCGGCCAGCGGCGCGAATGCGCCGCCGCCTTGGTTGAGGTACATCCCGCCCGGCGCGCCGCCGCCGGCGGATACAAGCAGATCGAGGCGCCCGTCGTTGTTCAGATCTCCCGCGCACGCGCCGGCTGCGTCGATCGCTTCGGGAAGCAGCTGGCGGGTAAAGGTTCCGTCGCCTTGATTCACCAGCAGCAGCGACTGCACGGGGTGCAGCGCGGTCCCGGAGTCATAGCCGGGAAAGAGGATGTCCTCGCGGCCATTGCCGGCGAAATCGCCGATCAGGACGTGCTGGCTGCCGCCGTAGCTGTTGCCACCTGGTACGGCCTGGGCGGTCACGTCGCGCAGCGAGCCGTCAGCCTGCTGCTCGAAGATGTGGAAGGCCGCGGCGCCGGGCTGGTCCGGCACCCAACCGCCCACGACAACGGCTTGATTGCCTGTCGCGAACAGGTCACCAGCGGCGAGCGTGTGCACCTCGCCCGCCGGGTCGGCTGCAGCGCCGGCCACGGCTACGAGGGGCGAGGGCTGCTGCGCCTGGGCCGTGGGCGAGCTGCCACCGCCTCCGCCGCCGCCACAGGCGGCCAGGGACACGGTTGCGAGAGAGAGGACGAGCGGGAGAAGGCGGGCTTTCATTGCGGACCTTTAGACGGCTTGAAGCATTCGGGACAGCGCGCGCAGGATGACCCGCAGCACGCGGCGCGTGATGCCCCAGACCATCCGAAGCGCCGCGCGCAGAGCAATAAGGAACGTGAGCATGAGACCTCCTGCAGGCTTTAGTCGACGAGCGACATCAGCGCCGGCGGCGCGGGCGGAAGAGCAGCGACAGCAGCCAGAGCGTGCCGATACCGCCGGCGGTCACAGCGAGGACCTCGCCAAGTGGCATGTGGCGGAAGAGGCGGAAGACCTTGAAAATCGCGCCGTAGATCAGGCCGTGTATCAGGGCAGAGACGATCATGTGTCCGATGCGCATAGCTGTGCCTCAGAATGCGCGGGAGTATGTCAGGCCGAGCTCGCGCGTGCGCTGGTACTGCGCCCCCAGCGCCTGGCCGAAGTAGCCGACATACGCGCGGGCCTGGGTGTAGTCCAGCGAGACCACGCCCGACAGATCCAGAGGCAGGCGCGTGAAGCTCACGGCGAGCCTGCCAGAGTCTTCGCGGCCGTTGCCAGAGCC
>DAIDKG010000243.1 GCA_027450125.1 Bordetella sp.
TGCGCGAGGCCGATCTGGACTGGTCGCGCGTGTGGATCACGCTGGTGGACGAGCGCATGGTGTCCCCGGATCATGCCGACAGCAATGAGCGCCTGGTGCGCGAACATTTGCTGGCCGGCCGCGCCGCGGCGGCGCGCTTCGCCGGTCTGGCGCGCGACCCGGCCGATATCGCAGGCTCGGTGGCAGCCGCCAATGACGCGGCGCGTCCGATCACCGTCGCCCTGCTCGGCATGGGCGAAGACGGCCATACCGCGTCGCTGTTCCCGGGCGCGCCGGAGCTGGCGTCCGGACTCGATCCGGCCAACCCGGCCCACTATCTGGCGGTGACGCCGCCGGCTGCGCCGCATGCCCGCATCAGCCTGACGCTGTCGGCGCTGCTGCAGTCGCGGCTGTTGGTGCTGGCCATCGCCGGCCCGGCCAAGCGGCGCGTGTTCGATGCCGCCAGCGCCACGCTTGCTTGCGACCTGCCCATCAGCGTCCTGATCCATCAGACTCGCACGCCTCTCAACGTGTATTGGGCGCCTTGACCTTCATGAACGCATCCATGCTCGAGCGCATCAAAAGCCAGTCCGAATCGCTGTCCGCCGCCGAACGCAAGGTGTCCGAACTGGTGCTCGGCCAGCCGAACCAGGTGATCCAGGCCACGGTGGCCGACATCGCCCAAAAGGCTGGCGTGAGCCAACCCACGGTGATCCGGTTCTGCCGTTCGCTGGGTTGCACGGGCTTGCCCGATTTCAGGCTGAAGCTGGCCGGCAGCCTGGTTGCTGGTGTGCCGTATGTGCATTCGAGCGTGAGGCCGGGCGATCCGACCTCGGAGTTGTCGGCCAAGGTCTTCGACAATGCCGTGTCAGCGTTGCTCAAGTGCCGCAACGATGTCAGCCCGGCCATGCTCGACGCAGCGATCGGGCTGCTGGCCAAGGCGCGTCGCATCGAGTTCTACGGCCTGGGCAACTCGGGGATCATCGCGGCCGACGCCCAGCACAAGTTCTTCCGTTTTGACATCCCGGCCGTTTCCTACGCCGATCCCCATGTGCAGGCCATGGCCGCCTCGCTCCTGGGACCGCGCGACGTGCTGGTGGCGATTTCCACTTCCGGGCGCTCCAGCGAGCTACTGGACGCGGTGGAAATCGCGCGATCGAATCGCTGCCCGGTGGTGGCGATCACTTCATCCGGCACGCCGCTGGCGCGCCTGGCCACCGTGCCGCTGTTGGCCGATACTCAGGAAGATACGGAGATCTACAGTCCCATGCTCTCGCGCATCGTGCACCTGGTGATGATCGACGTGCTGGCCGTCGGCGTGGCGCTCAAGCATGGTCCAGGCCTGAGCGCCACGCTGGAAAAGACCAAGCGCAGCCTCAAGCGCCGGCGCCAGCGCGCCGACGCCTGATCGGCCTACTGGCGCGCTGTGCGGGCGCCGCCGATGCGCGCGCCCGGCGCGGTGCTGCGCCAGGGGTTGATGTCCAGCCCGCCGCGCCGCGTGTAGCGGGCGTAGACGGTCAGTTCCGACGGCGCGCAGGCGCGCATGATGTCGCTGTGGATCTGTTCGACGCAATGCTCGTGAAAGCCTGCATGCTGACGAAAGGACACGATGTACTTGAGCAGGGCTGCGTGATCGATGGCGCGGCCCCGGTAGCGTATTTGCAGGCTGCCCCAGTCGGGCTGGCCGGTGACCGGGCAGTTGGACTTGAGCAGGCGCGACACCAGCGTCTCCTGGACGATGTCGCCGTCGCGCGAACCGGGCGCGTGGCGCAGCAGTTCGGGCGCGGGCTGGTAGGTGTCGATGGCGACATCGAGCGCATCCAGATCCATGCCCTCGAGTTCTGCGATGGCCTGCGCCGCGAAGTCGCGGGGCATGATCAGATCCAGCCCGATCGGTGAGCCGGCAGCGGCGCCGATGTCCCGGGCAAGCCGTTCACGCAGGACGGTTTCGTCGTCCAGCCGGGTCTGGTTGAAGGAATTCAGATAGAGCTTGAACGATTTGGACTCGATCAGCCGGGGACTGTCGGCCGGGATGGTGAAAACGGCCATGGCGACCTGCGGCTTGCCCTTGGCGTTCAGCCACGAGAGCTCGTAGGCCGTCCAGATGTCGGCGCCGCGAAATGGCAGCGTCGCCGCCGCGCCCAGGCCCAGGGCAGCGCGGTTGGCCGCGCGCTCGATGGGAAAGAGCAGGGCGGGATCGTATTGGGCCGGATAGGCGACATTGTGGCCCAGCGGGGCGTCAGTCAAAGACATGTGAAGCAAAAGGAAGCGGACAGGCTTTGCATTGTAAGAGCCCCGCCTGCGCGGGTATCCGGACTCTCTTGCCGCTGAAGGGGCGGGCCGAGGTGGCGTGTCGGATTAACGCTACACCGGTTTGCCGCCGGAGCCGGAAAACGTGCGTGATTTTTCCGGGTGGCTCGTTTGTTTGATGAAAAACGATCGAAATTTCGGATTGTGAAAATCGGGAACCGGCATCCGAAAACTTGTGGTGCCATGCACCATTTATGCATTTTACGAAGCTGAAAGTCATTTCACTATATAAAATAACTTCTATAAATAATTGATTAATATAGAAAAAATATTTCTCTTTTTGGCCGAGAAAAAACTTGCTGCGATGCCAGAATGAATCGTGCTTTTTTCATTCTTACCAACCAAGAGGAGCTTTGTGATGAACCACCGTCAAGCCGAAATCAGCCACCTGGAGCAGGATTGGGCTGGAAATCAACGCTGGAAAGGCATCACCCGCGTCTATAGCGCGGCCGATGTCGTGAAGCTGCGCGGGTCCGTGCCCGTCGAGCACACGCTGGCCCGCCGCGGTGCACAGCGCCTGTGGCATCTGCTGCACCATGAACCCTTCGTCAATTCGCTGGGCGCCATGAGCGGCAACCAAGCCATGCAGCAGGTCAAGGCCGGGTTGAAGGCGATCTACCTGTCGGGCTGGCAGGTCGCGGGCGACGCCAACTCGGCGGGCGAGATGTACCCCGACCAGTCGCTCTATCCGGTCAATTCCGTGCCCATGGTCGTGCGCCGCATCAACAACAGCCTGACCCGCTGCGACCAGATCCAGTGGATGGAAGGCGTCGATCCCGACAGCGAGGGCTACGTGGATTACTTCGCCCCCATCGTGGCCGACGCGGAGGCCGGCTTCGGTGGCGTGCTCAATGCCTATGAACTCATGAAGGCCATGATCGAGGCCGGCGCGGCGGGCGTGCATTTCGAGGACCAGCTTGCCTCGGTGAAGAAGTGCGGCCACATGGGTGGCAAGGTGCTTGTGCCCACCCGTGAAGCGGTATCCAAGCTGGTGTCCGCACGCCTGGCAGCCGACGTCATGGGCGTGCCTACTCTGCTGCTGGCGCGCACCGACGCCGATGCCGCAGATCTGGTGACCAGCGACGTGGACGAAAACGACCGACCCTTCCTGACCGGGGAGCGCACGATGGAGGGGTTCTTCCGCACGCGCGCCGGCATCGACCAGGCCATTTCGCGCGGGCTGGCCTACGCGCCATACGCCGACCTGATCTGGTGCGAAACGTCCACGCCGAATCTGGAGTACGCGCGCAAGTTCGCCGAGGCCATCCATCAACGTTTCCCGGGCAAGCTGCTGGCCTACAACTGCTCGCCTTCCTTCAACTGGAAGAAGAACCTGGACGATGCCACCATCGCCAAGTTCCAGCGCGAGCTCGGTGCGATGGGCTACAAGTTCCAGTTCATCACGCTGGCGGGCTTCCATTCGCTGAACTACGGCATGTTCGAACTGGCGCACGGCTACGCGCGCCGCCAGATGAGCGCTTTCGTCGAGCTGCAGCAGAAGGAATTCGCAGCTGCCGATATGGGCTTCACGGCGGTCAAGCACCAGCGCGAAGTGGGTACGGGATATTTCGACGCCGTGACGCAGACAATCGAGGCGGGCCGCTCGTCGACGACGGCCTTGACCGGTTCGACTGAGGAGGCGCAGTTCGAGCAGCACCGCGAGCCGCTGGCCCAGGTGGCGTAGTCCGCGCGCCGGCACAAATAAAAATGGCCGCGTATCGACGCGGCCATTTTTCTTGCCGGGGCTTTTAGTTGCGGTTGTTGCCGGTGAAGGCGCTCAACAGCATCAGCAGGTTGGCAAAGACGTTGTAGACGTCGAGGTAGACGGCCAGGGTGGCGGTGACGTAGTTGGTTTCGCCGCCGTTGATGATGCGCTGCAGGTCGACCAGCATGAAAGCCGAGAAGATCACGATGGCCAGCACCGAGACGGTAAGCATGAGCGCCGGCAGGTGCAGGAAGATATTGGCCAGGCTGGCGACCAGGATGACCATGACGCCGGCGAACAGCCATTTGCCCAGGCTGTTGGAGAGGTCGCGCTTGACGGTGCTGGCCAGCGAGGCCATGGCGCCGAACACGATGGCGGTGCCGCCGAAGGCCGTCATGATCAGTTGGGGGCCGTTGTTTCCGCTCAGGACGAAGCCCAGCAGCTGCGACAGCATGACACCCATGAAGAAGGTGAAGACCAGCAGCAGTGCCACGCCCAGGGCGCTGTTCTTGTTGCGCTGGATGCCGAACATGAGCCCGAATGCGCCGATCAGGAAGACGATGGCGGTGGTGCCGGGGCTGGCGGCCATGGCCTGGTTCAGTCCCAGGGACAGGGCCAGGGCGGCGCCCAGCACGGTCGGGATCATGGACAGGGCAAGCAGCCAGTAGGTGTTGCGCAGCACGCGGTTGCGGACCACCTCGCCCGGCGCACCGGCGTACGCGTCGGTACCGGAACGGTTGAAGGGGGAAGGACGGAAATCGTTCATGGTGGTTCCTCTAGGAGGGTGCGAATGAAAGCGGGTCGGGCAAAATGCCCTCCTGCTTTAGTTTAGCAGTATGCCTGACAGTATCCTTAAATTCCACTGAATCCTGCCGCAAGAAGGATGAGGGTATTACGGCCGATTTCAACCCGGCCGGATCCGGGACATGGCCCGGGCCAGTATGGCGGGCAGCTCGGCCTCGAGCCGTTCGCGCAGCACGACGGCTGCCTCGTCCACGGCGGTCCTGATGGCTTGCTCCAGGTCTGCCTGCAGGGCAGCGCGCAGGACCGCTTCGGGGATGGTCCCGGTCGCAGGCGTGGCCGGAGTGTCCAGGACGGGAATGTCGGCCTCGGCGCGCTGCGTCAGGGTGGGGATGCCGTCGGTAAGGTATTGGGGCATGGTCAGTCTCCGGTCTGGGCCAGGTCGTGGCTGTGCAGGTCGTGGCCGGCCGCCTGGTAGGCACGCCAGCGCTGGCGCGCCGCCTGGCG
>DAIDKG010000244.1 GCA_027450125.1 Bordetella sp.
AGGTGCGCGGTATTGCAGGGAATGGCGATGAGACTGGCGCCCGATGCGTTCAGGAACTCGATCCCGGACCTCATGCGGGGCAGCGGGTCTTCGCCGCCCGACACGCGTGCGGCGCTGCGATCCGGGATGCGTGGATCGTTCAGGATCAGCGCGGGAATATGGTCCTGGTCCTTGTCGGCCGGCGTCAGCGCCGCCAGGCGCATGGCGAACGCGGCGCCCGCCATCGGCCCCATCCCGCCCAGGACGCCCAGCATGCCGTGAGTATTCGTGTCGCGGTCCATATGAATCTGTCTTGTTGCGGTTGATGGATCCTAGGAGGCGTAACGCATTCCCACGTGCGGTATGCCGTCTTCCATGTATTCAGCCGTCGCGACCTCGAATCCATGGGCGCCGTAGAAGTCGCGCAGATGGGCTTGCGCGCCCAGATAGATCCCGACCTCGGGCCAGCGCGACCGCACCTGGGCTACTGCGCGCCGCATCAGCTCGTGCCCCAGCGCAGTCCCGCGCCATGCGGGCGCCACCACGACCCGGCCGATCACGGCTTCGCCGTTGTCGTCGTAAGCCGGATCCAGCAGCCGGCAATAGGCCGCCAGGCTGCCTTCCTCCCAGGCCATCAGGTGCGCGGTCTGGCCGCGCAGGTCCTGGCCGTCGATGTCGGGGAAGAGGCAATTCTGCTCGAGCACGAAGACGGCGGCGCGCAACTGCAGCAGGCCATAGAGTTCGGCAGGCGTCAGGTCGGTATGGCTCTTGCAGGTCCAGCTGAGCATGTGTGCAGTCCTTGTCGGCTCAAAGCGTGGAGCATACGCCCGCAGGCATGCCCGCCTGGGATATACCCGAATATGAAAGTTAATTTTCACATGTAGAATTTCGGTGTAAATAATTTTACATTCCAGGATCCAGCTCGTCCATGCCCGCGGCCACCCCTGCCATTGCCGAACGAATCGCCCGAGCCCAGCCCGGGCTGAGCCGCACCCAGCACAAAATGGCCGAATATGTCCTGGCCCACCCGTTTCGCGTGGCCACTATGACCATCGACGAATTCGCCACGGCAGTGGGCGTGTCGGTGGCGACGGCCAACCGTTTCGCGCGGGCCCTGGACCTGCCGGGTTATCCGCAATTTCGCGCCGAATTGGCGCGAGGCTTCGAGACTGCGCTCGAGCCGGTCGAGAAGCTGCGCACCGAACTGGCCCAGAACGCCAGCGCGGCGCAAATCTTCGCCGCCGTTTTCGAAGAGGACATCGCCAACACCCGCCGCAACCTGCAGGCGCTGGACGGCGGGGCGTGCGAGCGGGCGGTCGACGCAGTGCTCAAGGCCGAGCGTGTCTTCATCATCGGTTTCGGCTCCAGCGGTTTTCTGGCGGGCCTGCTGCAACGCAATCTTTGCATGGTCCTGCGTTCGGTCGAATCCATGGCCGGGCCGGGCGGCGTTTCGCAGGCCGCGCGCCAGATGTCGCGCATGACTGCCTCGGACCTGGTCATCGCCATCGCGTTTCCGCGCTATCTCGCCGACACCATCACCCTGGCCAAGGCGGCGCGCCGGGCAGGGGTGCCGGTCCTGGCGCTTACCGACAAACCCACTTCGCCGCTGGCGCCGCAAGCGTCCATCGCCCTGTATGCCAACAGCACGCGCCAGCTCACCGCCAATTCCGAAACGGCGGTCCTGGGCCTGATCGAAGCCCTGTCGGCTGCCGTGGCCTACCGGGCCAAGAATTCCATTGCCGCCGTGGCCAACGTGACCGAGTCCGTCATGCCCTGGCTTTTCCACGATACCCACTCATGAAACCTGTCATTGCCATCCACGGCGGCGCCGGCGCCATCGCGCGCGACGCCATGAGCGCCGAGAAAGAACGCGAATACCTCGATGCCCTGGCGTGCATCGTCCAGGCCGGCCAGGCCGTGCTGGCCGAGGGGGGCAGCGCGCTCGACGCCGTCACCGCGGCAGTGCGCATGCTGGAGGACTGCCCGCTGTTCAACGCGGGGCACGGCGCCGTGTTCACCAGCGCCGGCACGCACGAGCTGGATGCCTCCATCATGGACGGCGCCACGTTGCGCACGGGCGCCATCGCCAATGTGGATTGCATACGCAATCCGGTGCTGGCGGCGCGCAAGGTCATGGAGCAGAGCAAGCACGTGTTCTTCGTCGGCGAGGGCGCCACGGCCTTCGCTCGCGAGCAGGGGCTTGAAATCGTCGATCCGTCCTATTTCTCTACCGAGGCGCGGCGTGAACAGCTGCTGCGCGTGCAGCGCGACAATCCCGATGCGGCCGTTCTGGATCATGACGGCCATGCCGCGGTGGCCCGCAGCCAGCCTCCGCTGGCCCGGCCTGCGGACCCGCTGGACGCCGACAAGAAGTTCGGCACCGTCGGCGCCGTCGCGGTGGACGCGCAGGGCAACCTGGCCGCGGCAACATCCCCGGGCGGCATCACCAACAAGCAGGTGGGGCGCGTGGGCGATGCGCCCATCATCGGCGCCGGCTGCTACGCCAACAACCGCACCTGCGCGGTCTCCACCACCGGCACGGGGGAAATGTATATCCGCATGGTGGCGGCCTACGACGTGTCGGCGCTGATGGAATACACCGGCGCCACGCTGGAGGCCGCGGCGGCCAAGGTAATGCTCGAGAAGCTGCCCAGCATCGAGGGCAAGGGCG
>DAIDKG010000245.1 GCA_027450125.1 Bordetella sp.
TCCCAGAGAGCCACCGCGTCGACGTCGCCGCGCTTGAGCGCCTGCACAAACGCCGTGCCGCCCCCTTGGATGTTGATCGCCTTGAAGGTGTTGTAGGGAATGCCCTTTTCGGCAAGCGTGGCCGCCCACTGGAACCAGACGGCAGAGCCGGGCGCAATGCCGATGCGCTTGCCGGCCAGGTCTTTCCAGCTTTGGATCTTGACGCCTTTGCGCACGACCAGATACTTGGGCGAGGATGCGACGCCGGTCAAGCCCACCACCCGGTCGCTGCCTTGGGCCAAGGCAATGGCCAGGTCCGCCGGCCCGATGCCGGCCACGTCCACCGAGCCTGACATGAGCGCCGTGCGCGCATCGGCATAGCGCACGAATTCTGCCGGCTTGACGTTGACGTTGCAGGTCTTCATGCGCTCGGCAATGTTCATCATGGGAGACAGATGCCCCACTTTGACAAAGCCCACGGTCAGCGTCTCGGTCTTGGCGGGCCCTTTGGGCGCAGGGCCGATGGCGGCGCTCAACGCGGCATGGCTCAGCAATGCCGCAGCCAATGTAATGCGATAAACCACTTTCATTTCTTTCCCCTATGGACGACTACACTGAACTGACTCAGGATCAAGCGGCTGCAATGCCCCCCTACTGCAGGTTCAGCAGCCTTAGCGCGCCATAAATGCCGGCGCTCTTTTTTCACGAAAAGCAATCTGTCCTTCTTGATAGTCCTGGCTGCGAAAGCAAGCCTGAACCGCGTCATCGACCTGTTGCGCGTCAGGTGCGCCGGCGCCGCCCAGAACGTGGCGCATTGCCAGCCGGGCCGCCCGCAGCGTGAGCGGCGCGTTCTGCGCCACGGCTTGTATTCGGGCTTGCACCAGCGCCGGGAAATCCGCGTTCGGGAACACTTCGTGCACCATACCGATGCGCGCAGCCTCGGCGCCGTCGACAGTGCGCGCGGTCAAAAACAGATCGGCCACGCGCGAAGCGCCCAGGATGTCGCACATCCGCTTGATGCCGTCGCGGCTGTAACCCAGCCCGAGCCGGGCTGCCGGCATCCGGAACCGGGCCGCAGCATTGCAATAACGCAAGTCGCATGCCAGGGCCAGGCCCATGCCACCGCCCATGCATACGCCCTGGATCGATGCCAATGTGGGCACCGGACTTGTGGTGAGGGCATTTTGCGCCCGGGCTACGGCGCGGTCGTAGCGCTCGGTCTGGGACGGATCGTTGCGCTGCGCGCGAAATTCGGAAATGTCGGCGCCGGACACGAACGCCCTGTCTCCCTCGCCCTGCAAGACGATGAGCCGCAAATCGCGGCGACGGGATGCCTGCACAAGGCTGTCGCCCAGCGTTTCCCACATCGACAGGGACATGGCGTTGTAGCGCGCGGGGTTGACGATGCGGATACGGAGAATGCCGGCGACATCTTCCTGAATGTCCAGGCGGCCCGGGGGGGTTGGCGTTTCACGCATTTGAACGAATCCCAATTGAAAATCAGACCACGCCGGCCTGGTGCAGCTCGGCGATGGCCTGCGGGCCGTAGCCAAGCTCCTGCAGCAGTTCGTCGGTATGCTCGCCCCATCCCGGCGCAGTGCGGGCGACATCGGCCGGCGTACGCTCGAGAGTGACCGGCTGAGTGATCAGGGTGCGCGTCCCCCCTTGCCAGGCCTCGCACTCGCGCGCGACACCCAGGTGCGCAACCTGGGGATCCTCGAACACCTCGGGCACTGTGTAGACCGGACCTGCCGGCACACCCGCCGCGTTCAGGGCATCGACCCAGTCGGCCACATTTTTTTCCATGAATACTTCCTGGATCTCGCGATTGAGGCGCTGACGGTTGCGCACCCGCAGCTTTTCCGTCTCGAACTGCGGATCGGCCAACCAGTCCGGCCGATGGAGAACTTCGCAGAATCGCCGCCAGTTTCCCTCTCCCGAGGCGCCCAGATTGAAAAGGCCATCCCGCGCGCGAAAAAGGCCCATGGGGCTACTGGTGGGATGGTCATTGCCTTCCTGGCGGGGCACATCGCCATCGTTCAGGTAACGCGCCGCCTGAAAATCCATCATCGCGATCTGGGCGTGCAACAGCGACGCGTGGACCCATTGGCCCCGTCCGGAGACCTCCCGCTCGAGCAAGGCGGTGAGGATGCCAAGCGCTGCATACAGGCCAGTGCTGGAATCGGCTACCGCCAGGCCGGCCCGCACCGGCCCCTGTTCCTCGAACCCGGTCACCGACATCAGCCCCCCCATGCCTTGAACGATCTGGTCAAAACCAGGCCGCTTGGCATAGGGTCCGGTCTGTCCGAACCCGGAAATGCTCGCCAGAATGATGCGCGGATTGATCGCACTGAGCGAGGCATAATCCACGCCAAGCCGCGCTTTGACATCTGGGCGCCAGTTCTCCACCACGACATCGGCATCGGCGACGAGTTGCCGCAGGATCTGCAACCCTTGCGGCTTTTTGAGGTTGAGTGTCAGGGAACGCTTGTTGCGATTCAGATTCTGGAAATCGCCACTCCATCGATCAGCGGCAAACATCGCCTCGTTGGGATCGACACCCGGCGGCGGCTCGATGCGAATGACGTCGGCTCCGAAATCGGCCAGCATGCGCACGCACGTAGGTCCGGCGCGCACACGAGACAGATCCAGCACACGAAAGCGCTTGAGGGCATGAGAAGCATGCAAGGCGGGCATGGTGTGTTCTTGTTCCGCTAAAGGGGTTGATGGGCAGGCAGTCTCGTGAAACCCTGGCCGTCGAAACGACGCAGTTCGACATGGCGGGCAAACGCCAGCAGCAACGCTTCGCCGCCAGGCCGAGCAATGGCTTGCACACAGATAGGCCGGCCGCTCCGGTCGTATGCGATGGGAAACACCGCCGCGGGCAGGCCCAGGTAATTGACGAAGGACATCCAGCAAAAAAGCTCGATCAGGCGCCGCGGACGAAACACCGGCGAGGTCGTGGTGACTTCGTCTTTGTCGGGCACCCCGGCCGGCAAGGCTGGAACGAGCAGCAAGTGGGCATCGGCCAGAACCTCGGAGATGAAGCGCCGCCGATGCAGGGAACGGTTTTCCTGTGCCTGCAGATACCACGATGCCGGCAGCACCACCCCCGGCAGCGCGATGGTCCGCACCAGAGCCCCCAGCGAGGACTGCGAGGTACGCAACGCCGATGCATGCGTCGACGCCGCCTCGGCATGGAGCATGATCTGCGCCAGACGAATCCACTGCGGCATGTCATGCAGCGCGACGTCGCGCCTGCGGCCCCGGGCGCTGCATTCATCTGCAAACGCATCCAACGCATGCTGAGTCACGTTATCGGTCGCCGACATGCCAGGATCGCCGTGCGTCCAGCAGGTCGCCAGCCGCCAGCCGTCCTGGGTGGCTGGCATATGCGTATCGTGCGGCGGCGAAAGGACATGGGAAAAGTTGGCCGACTGCAGCGCCCGCCAGAGCCATGACGCATCGTCGGCGCTGCGCGCCAGCAAACCGATGCTGTCCAGCGACGGGGCCAGAGGCGCCACGCCGTCGGCAGGCACCGAGCCTTGCGTTGGCTTGAGGCCGAACACACCGCATGTGGCCGCGGGAATGCGCACGGAGCCGGCCGTGTCGGTCCCCA
The DNA here is from genome assembly GCA_027450125.1 of Bordetella sp. Classification (GTDB taxonomy): domain Bacteria; phylum Pseudomonadota; class Gammaproteobacteria; order Burkholderiales; family Burkholderiaceae_B; genus Bordetella. The sequence goes on from DAIDKG010000245.1 coordinate 3,599, forward strand.
GCGAGCCGTAGCAAAGTCCCGCGGCGACGGCCACTGCCGAGCCGCTGGAGGATCCTCCCACCGCGGCTCGCGCATCCAGAGGATTGATCAGGTCCGGGTAGCGCGGATTTTCCGCTGTGGCGCCGCAGGCGTGTTCGGCCATGGCCAATGCAGCCAGCGGCTGGCTGCCGGACCGGGCCAGGCGCATTATGGCTGCAGCAGGGCGTACTGGCGCCGCCGGCCAGGGACGGGCCGCACCGCACTCCGGCACGCGGTTGGGCAGGCGGAAAAGGTCCTTGTGCGCAAGGCCGACGCCAGCCAACGGCCCGGCACTCTTCAAGCCTTCGGTTACGGGCAACTGCTGTACCGCGCAATGCCACGATTCGTTGCGAAATGCATCGGCCTGGAGCGCCAGAGCCTCGTCGGACGATAGCTCCTTGCTGTCGACCCGTGCGCGCAGACCGCAGATGCTGCCCGGCAGGCCGGCAGGCGTTTCAGAGATCATGAGCAGGCGGCGCAAGGCGCATGAGCGAGCGCAAGATGGATTGCG
>DAIDKG010000246.1 GCA_027450125.1 Bordetella sp.
AATTCAGCCACCGCGCGGCCGAGGAGTCGCTGCCGCTGCGCGATGCCTTCTCGGTTCTGTTTTTTGTTGCAGTCGGCATGCTGTTCGATCCCGCCATCCTGATCAGGCAACCGTTGCACGTGCTGGGCGTGCTCGCGATCATCATGCTGGGCAAATCGCTCGTATCGCTGGTCCTGGTGCTGCTCTTGCGTTATCCACTCACCACGGCCTTGACCGTATCGGCGAGCCTGGCGCAGATCGGCGAGTTTTCTTTCATCCTCGCCGGACTGGGTACGGCGCTGGGCTTGTTGCCTGCGCAAGGCATGAGCCTGGTGCTGGCCGGGGCGATACTGTCCATCGCGCTCAACCCCATTCTGTTCGCGCTGATCGAGCCGCTGCGCAGATGGGTCCTGGCGCGCTCCGCGCTGGCCCGGAAACTCGAAGCCAGCGGCGACCCCTACGCCCAGTTGCCTGCGAGCACCGAGCGCAAAAACCTTGACGGGCAAGTCGTGCTCGTCGGGTACGGCAGGGTGGGACGGCGCATTGCGGCCGATCTGGCCGCGCACGCCATTCCGTTCGTGGTGGCGGACCTGAGCCGCGAGGTGATCGAAGATTTGCGCACTCAGGGACAGGCGGCCGTCCTGGGCGACGCTGCCGAGCCGGGCGTGCTGATCCAGGCCCATATTGTCCACGCTGCCATGCTGGTGGCGACCGTGTCCGACCCGGTCGGCATGCGCAAGATGGTCGACACGGCACGCACGCTCAACCCGCGGATCGAGATAGCCCTGGTCGCGCAAAGCGAAGACGAAATGCGGATGCTGCGAGACGAAAACGTCGGCGAGGTATTCCTGGGCGACGAACAGCTGGCCCGCGGCATGGCCGGGTACGTGCGGGCGCGCTTCGCTCAGTAGGTGCGGGCGCGTCCCAACGCCTGTCCCATGCGCACTGCGGCGCCGGGTGCGGCCAGGTCCGTCCAGTTCACCCGGTCGGGGCCGAACAGCGCAATCACCGTAGATCCCAGCAGGAAGCGACCCATTTCGGCGCCTTGCGCCAACTGCACTGCCCGATCGCCATCGTAGCGGGTAGCAATGACGTCGGGACGATGCGGCGCGATGCGGCCGGCCCAGACAGTCTGCATCGACCCCACGATCATGGCGCCTACCAGCACCAGGGCCATCGGGCCATGTGTGGGCGTGTCGAAGATGCAGACCACGCGTTCGTTGCGCGCGAAGAGGCCAGGCACGCTGCGGGCGGTGAGCGGGTTGACCGAGTACAGCTTGCCGGGGACGTAGACCATTTCGCGCAGGGTGCCGGAAAGCGGCATGTGCACACGGTGATAGTCGCGCGGCGAAAGATATATCGTGGCGAAGCTGCCTTCAGCGAAGGGCGCGGCGCGCCCGGCATCGCCGCCCAGCAGATCGATCAGGTCGAAATGATGGTCCTTGGCCTGGAAGATGCGCCCTTGGACGATGCGGCCTGCCTGGCTGACACTGCCGTCCGCAGGGCTCAGCACTGCCGACGGCGCGGCATCCAGGGGCCGGGCGCCGGGCTTGAGCGCGCGGGTGAAAAAATCGTTGAAACTATCGTAGGCCAGCGGATCTTCGACCTGCGCCTCGCCCATGTTCACGTCGTATTGGCGGACAAAACGCCCGATGAGCGCATTCTTGACCCAGGTCGTGCGGCATGAGGCCAGTCGGCCCGCCAGGCGCGAAACCAGATGATGCGGGGCCAGATGCTGGCAGGCGAGAAAAAGGGAATCTGAAAAAGACATTGCGGCAGACGAAGGTCGCGCCTGCCGGATGCGGGCGCCAAAGGCGCAGTGTAGCGCGCAAGGCAGGCTGCAAGAACGCCGTCAGCCGCCGTCCTTTTCCTGGAAATGCCCGGTGAAATCCTGCCCCAGCGCCTCGGATGCAGGACTGCCCACGGCCTCGGTGGCCGCGGCGGCGTTCCTGATGCTGACAATCTCCTCGAGGGTCTCGACCGGCGTGTCCGCCGGAATGGCCAGGATTTTTTCGCGGTCGATGCTGCGAGGCGTCGACAGCCTCTGCCGGCGCGACGCGGTGTAATCCAGCAGTACCGACATGGCGGAACTCTTGTCCTGTATCCACTGCGTGCGTTTACGGAGCAGCCTGACGGCCTGCTCGGCAGAGCCGAGACGATAGGCCAGATGCTCGATCTCGACGCTGGCCTTGCTGTCGAACTGCTCCTCGGACAAATGAACGACGCCGACGGCCTCCAGGTTGTGGGTGTCGATTTCGATCCGGTATACGAATTTCAAATCGTTATATGAGTCCCGGACCACGAGCAGCCTGTCGCCGGAGTAGTCGTTTATGAGGCCGATGACCTGGGATTCGATCAGTCGGCCGCCATTATCTCCCTGGGTATAGAGAAAGATGGTGTGGCGGGGCAATTCAACTTTGTCGTTCATGGGGGGCTTTGCGCACAACGGGTCCTGCTTACGAAAGGATTGTCGGATTTTGTCTTGGTGACGTCCAGCGGAACATGGCCTCGCAAAGGCGCATATTGCGGCATTAAGCTGGATTCGCAGCGTTACCTGACCATCCTTGTCATTTGCAGCGCCCTGACGGGCTCCCATCCAGGTTGCCGTTCGGCATAAGCAAATTCCCCGGCAGGTCATATCGATCTAATCATCGGTTCGTTCCTGAGCCGCTCGGACCTGCCTAGAATCCTGCGTATTCCCACTCGGCGCATGCAGGAGGCCACATGAAATTCTTTCCCTCCCTGCGCGTGGCGATGCGCATTCTCGGGATCTGCGTGATCGCCTGGGCTGCGCTGCATCCGGCTGCGGATGTGTCCAGCGCCGCCGCCCCCACGTCCGCCGGCGCGGCGGCAGCCTCGGCGGCCACGCCAGGCACCTGAGGCTGCGGACGCCGCGCCCGAACGCCCGTCCATACGGAGACGGGGCCCTATAATCGCCGGCGTGAGCCACAACACACCCATTACCGTGCACGATATGCAGGGGTTCGACGCCCTGATCGATGCGCGCTCTCCCGCCGAATTCGCGCTCGATCATGTGCCGGGCGCCATCAATTGTCCCGTGCTCGACGACGATGAGCGGCGCATCG
>DAIDKG010000247.1 GCA_027450125.1 Bordetella sp.
GGGCCCTGCATCTCGCGGATCGCGTCGATGAATTCGCCGATGTCCTCGAAACTGCGGTAGACCGAGGCGAAGCGCACGTAGGCCACTTTGTCGAGCTTCTTCAATTCGCCCATCACCAGCTCGCCGATGCGTTCGCTGGGCACTTCCCGCAGGCCGCTGGCCAGGAGCTTTTCCTCGATGCGCGCGACGGCGGCATCGACTTCGGTGGTGCTGATGGTGCGCTTGCGCAGCGCCAGTGAGAGGCTGGCGCGCAGCTTGGCCGGGTCGTACTCGACGCGGATGCCGTTGCGCTTGACCACGGAGGGCATGACAAGCTCCACCCGCTCGTAGGTGGTGAAACGCTTGTCGCAGGCCAGGCAGCGGCGGCGGCGGCGGATGGTGTCGCCTTCTTCGGAGACACGGCTATCCACGACCTGGGTGTCGCTGTTGTCGCAGAATGGACATTTCATGCGCATACCCCTGAAGTTGGCCTGGTTGTCACCGGCAATTGTAATGGGGACAGGACTGCTTGGACAATGCGGATACGACAACGGCTGCCCGCAGGCAGCCGTCAGGCAGTCCTCGGACGCCGGCCTCAGCCGCGATAGACCGGCAGGCGCGCGGTGAGCTCGTTCACGCGGGCGCGCACGGCGGCGATATTGGCCTGGTCGCGCGGATTGTCGAGCACGTCGGCGATGAGGTTGCCGGTGAGCTCGGCTTCGGCTTCCTTGAAGCCGCGCGTGGTCATGGCCGGCGTGCCCAGGCGGATGCCGCTGGTGACGAACGGTTTTTCCGGGTCGTTGGGAATGGCGTTTTTATTGACCGTAATGTGGGCCTGGCCCAGCACGGCCTCGGCTTCCTTGCCGGTGATGCCCTTGGCGCGCAGGTCGACCAGCATGAGATGGCTTTCGGTCTTGCCCGAGACGATCCGCAGGCCGCGCTTGACCAGCGTGTCGGCCAGCACGACGGCGTTCTTGGCCACCTGCTGGGCATAGACCTTGAACTCGGGCGAGAGCGCTTCCTGGAACGCCACGGCCTTGGCGGCGATGACGTGCATCAGCGGACCGCCCTGGATGCCGGGGAAGATCGCGGAATTGACGGCCTTTTCGAACTCGGCCTTCATCATGATGACGCCGCCGCGCGGGCCGCGCAGGGACTTGTGCGTGGTGGAGGTGACGAAGTCGGCGTGCGGCACGGGATTGGGATAGACGCCGCCGGCCACCAGTCCCGCGTAATGGGCGATGTCGACCATGAACAGCGCGCCGTTCTCGTGCGCGATGCGGGCCAGGCGTTCGAAGTCGATGTGCAGCGAATAGGCCGAGGCGCCGCCCACGATCAGCTTGGGCTTGTGCTCGCGGGCCAGGGCTTCGACCTTGGCGTAGTCGAGCACCTCGTCGGCATCCAGGCCGTACTGGATGAAGTTGTATAGTTTGCCCGACTGGTTGACCGAAGCGCCGTGCGTGAGGTGGCCGCCTTCGGCCAGGCTCATGCCCAGCACGGTATCGCCCGGCTTGAGCACGGCGTTGTAGACGCCCTGGTTGGCTTGCGACCCGGAATTGGGCTGCACGTTGGCGGCTTGGGCGCCAAAGAGCTTCTTCAGGCGCTCGATGGCCAGGGTTTCGACGATGTCGACGAATTCGCAGCCGCCGTAATAGCGCTTGCCCGGATAGCCTTCGGCGTACTTGTTGGTGAGCTGGGTGCCTTGCGCCTGCATCACGGCGGGGCTGGCGTAGTTCTCGGAGGCGATCAGCTCGATGTGCTGTTCCTGCCGGGTGTTTTCCTGCTGGATGGCAGCCCAGACTTCGGGGTCGACCTGGTCGACGGTGATTTTGCGATCGAACATGGCGGGTGGTCCTTGTCGTTCAGGATGGTTGATAGGGATCGTTGCTACTGCTACGACATGCCCCGAAAGTATCAGCCCAGGCGAACGGCAGGCGACGAGGCGCAGCGCAGACTAACGCCGCCCCCGGCGCTGAAGACCCCTGCGCTTCCTTGTGGTGACCCACGGATTCGCCAGTTACGCAGGGGAAGGCAATCGCGGGAATTCTAACCCATGAAAAAGCCCGCCGGCATGGCGGGCCTTGACCGGCGGCGATGCCGCCGCGTCAGGTGCTGGCCGACGCGCCGATGCGCGTGGGCGCCAGCTCGGGATTGAGCGTATAGATGCCCGTGACCGACGCCTGCGCCAGCACATGCCCCTGCATGGCGCTCAGGACATCGGCGCCCCTGAAATTGCCTTGCACCGGCAGCTCCTCGATGTCCAGCGCATAGAGCGTGAAGATGTAATGGTGCATGAGGGCATCGTTCCAGGGCGGGCAGGGACCGTCGTAGCCGAAATAATCGCCGCTCATGTCTCGGTCGCCTGCGAACCAGGCGGTGTAGTCGTTCACGCCCTGACGCATGCCGCCCGAGCACTCGGGGCCTGGTTTGCCGCGCGGGGTGACTTCATGGCTGAATTCTTTTTCAGCGATGTGGCTGCGCGAGGTCGGAATGTCCACCAGCAGCCAGTGATAGAAGTCCACCCGGGGCAGGTCGGCGGGTACGGTGTGGCCATCGAGGTTGACGTCGTCGGCACGGCTGGGTACGTCGGGGTCGTGGCAGACCAGCACCAGACTTTGCGCGCCCTGCGGTACGTCCGACCAGGCCAGCGGCGGGTTGAAGTTCTGCGACAGCGCCACATGGCCGACCGCCGACGGTTTGCAAAACGCATATTGCGGCGGAATCGGCTGACCATCGGCAAAGGCGGGGCTGGTGAGTTGCATGAGTGTCTCCGGGGCGGTGCGTGGTGACGAGGGCGGTCGGGTTTCAGTGCGGATGCGAGGGGGCGCCAGGCGTGCAGACCTGATGGCTGATGGTTCCCGTAGCCTGCAGCTGCGCATTTTCCTCCTGCAGGCTTTCCTGTGCGGAGGTCAGCATTTCAATGGTTACGGTCATGCCAGGATAAGCCTCGATCAGCGCTTTTTCCACGGCGTAACGGCAGTCTGCCGCGCGCTGAAGCGACCACCCGCCCGGCATGTGCAGGTGCATGGAGGCGAAGCGCCGGGTGCCGGCCACGCGGGTGCGCACATGGTCGAAGCGCAGGTCGTTGGAGCGAAAGCGGTCGAGCACGGCCTGCAAACCCGCGAGGTCGGCGTCGTCCATCGATTTGTCCATCAGCCCATCGACCGAGCGCTTCACCAGCGAAAACGCTTCGCGCAAAATGTGCAGCGCCACCACGATGCCGATCACCGGGTCGAGCCAGAGCCAGCCGGTGAGCGGCACCAGCATCACGGCAACGATCACGCCCACGGAAGTCCAGACATCGGTGAGCAGGTGCCGGGCGTCGGCTTCGATGACGATGGAACGCAGGCGCCGCGCGCCGCGCAACAT
>DAIDKG010000248.1 GCA_027450125.1 Bordetella sp.
CCGGGGCATCGACATCGTCAGGTCGAGCTCGGACGACGATGCGCGATCCATCGTGATGGCAGATGCATCGATCGAGTGCGTGCTTCTCGATTGGGATCTGCATTCGGATCCCGACCACGTCGGCGCCCTTTCGGTGCTGGACGAGATTCGCCGCCGCAACGCGGCCCTGCCCGTATTTCTGCTGGCAGATCGCAGCGCAGCGTCGATGATTAGCGCCGATGCGATGCGGCAGGCCAACGATTTCATCTGGCTGCTGGAGGACACGCCCGATTTCATCGGCGGGCGCATCGTTGCCGCGATCCGGCGCTATCGAAAGCAGGTGCTGCCACCGATGTTCAAGGCGCTGGTCGAGTTTTCCCAGGTCCATGAGTATTCGTGGCATACACCCGGACACACAGGCGGCACGGCGTTTCTCAAATCGCCTGCCGGGCGCGCCTTCTTCGCATTCTTCGGTGAGGAGCTGTTCCGCTCGGACCTGTCGATCTCGGTCGGCGAGCTGGGTTCGCTGCTGGATCATTCCGGGCCGATCGGCGACAGCGAACGCTACGCCGCGGGCATATTCGGCGCGCATCGAACCTACTACGTTACAAACGGCTCCTCGACATCCAACCGGGTCATCCTGACGGCAAGCGTCACCCGAGGCCAGGTCGCGCTATGCGACCGCAATTGCCACAAATCGGTCGAACATGCGATGACGCTTACGGGCGCCATCCCCACTTATCTGATGCCTACGCGCAACCGCTACGGAATCATCGGGCCGATTCCGCCGGAGCGGCTCGGCAAGACGGCGGTCGACGCCTGCATTGCCGCCAATCCGCTGGTTGCAGGGCGCGTCGACCCGACCCCCATGCATGCCGTCATCACCAATTCGACCTATGACGGCCTGTGCTACAACGTCGCGCGGGTCCAGGAACTCCTGGGCCAGAGCGTAGACCGCCTGCATTTCGACGAGGCATGGTACGGCTATGCACGCTTCAATCCCATCTACCGGCACCGCTACGCAATGCACGGCGAGCCCGAGGCGCACGACGAAAGCCAACCCACCGTGTTCGCGACGCAGTCGACTCACAAGCTGCTGGCGGCGCTCTCGCAAGCGTCCATGATCCATGTGCGGGACGGGCGCCGGCCGATCGAGCATGCGCGATTTAACGAAGCATTCATGATGCATGCGTCGACCTCGCCCCAATACGCGATCATCGCGAGCAACGACATCAGCGCGGCCATGATGGATGGGCCGGGCGGCATCGCGCTTACCACCGATTCGATACGCGAGGCCGTGGCATTTCGCCTGATGATGTCGAAAATGCACGCCGACTTCCAGGCCGCGGGCGACTGGTTCTTCAGGACCTGGCAACCGGACGTCGTCCTCGACCCGGCATCCGGGCGCGGCATTCCTTTCCACCTCGTCGGCGAAGATCGGCTCGTCGCCGATCCGGCATGCTGGGTTCTGCGTCCGCAGGCGGCGTGGCACGGCTTTGAGGGCATGGAAGACGACTACTGCATGCTGGACCCGATCAAAGTCTCGGTCATCACCCCCGGAGTCGCGGCCGACGGCCAACTCGAGTCAGGCGGCATCCCGGCCGGCATCCTGGCGGCCTATCTCGACGCAAAAGGCATTGTTGCCGAGAAAACCACCGACTTCACGATCCTGTTTCTGTTCTCCATCGGCGTGACCAAGGGCAAGTGGGGCACCCTGGCCAACGCCCTGCTTGAATTCAAGCGGGACTACGACGGCAATGCCGATCTGGCGCGGGCCATGCCGGAGCTGGTCAACGCGCATCCGCAGCGCTATCGCCACTTGGGACTGAAGGACCTCGCGGATTCGATGTTCGGCGCAATGAAAGACCTGCGTTTGACCGAACTTCTCACCCATGCGTTCTCGGTGCTGCCCAAACCCGACCTGAGCCCGGTGCAGGCCTATGAAGAACTCGTGAAAGGCACGGTCGAGCAGGTGGGCCTGGATCTTCTGGCCGATCGCACGGTCGCGACGGGCGTCGTACCTTATCCGCCGGGCATCCCGTTGCTGATGCCCGGGGAAAATGCCGGCGCCGCCGATGGCGCCGTCCTCGGCTATCTGCGGGCGCTCGAATCGTTCGACAGCCGCTTTCCCGGATTTACCCATGAAATTCACGGCGTGGAGGCAGTGGACGGGCGTTATCGGATAGCCGCAGTCGGCAAACAGGCTTCAAGCGCAACGCCGCAGTAATCTGCGGCGGATGATGCGGGGCCCATTGCAAATCCGGCACGGGCCTGGCGCCGGCACGCCCGTCGAATCTGGCGCGTCGGCACACCTATGCCATATGGACGGAATCACCCCACGTTGATGCGCGCGCCGCCTCGCACCGCCGCCATGCGTGCGGCCAGACCGTCCAGGCCGCATACCTGACCGGCACGCCTGATCATCAACCACACGATCACCGCGGCGATTATCAGGTGCTCGTCGACGAGCAGGTAGTTGGGGTTGTCGATGTAGGGAAAGTTCATGTGAGCGGTCCAGTACAGCAGCATGATCAGCACGGCGAAAGGCCCGCTGACGCGCACCATGAAGCCGGCAATCAGCGACAGGCCGATCAGGAGGTGCCCGTATTCGACCAGAAAGGAGATGACCGGCAGCAGGGGCGATTGCGCCAGCGCGCCATAGATGGGATGGAATGTCTTGGTCGACGACAGAAAGGCTCCGACATAGGCGCTGTTGCCGTAGTGATGGATCGCCGCCCAGAGGAAGATCCAGCCGACCATCACGCGCAACGCTACGATGACGGCCCGTTCCGCAGGGCCACTGGGTTCTGACTTGGGCATATCCGATCTCCGTTTGATTGTCCTGACGAGTCCATCGGCTCGTCAGCAGCCTGCACCAGGCTTGATTGCGCTATTTGGCCCCCATCTGGAAAATTATTGTTTGACTCACATCAAAGGATCGCGCCTGCGCCGGCATGCCTTCATGCCCTGTGCCGCGATATGCTGGGCGCAAAGCCGGCCGGCGCCGCGCCGGCCTCGAAGAAACTTCACGCCCCCCACCCTCGCAGACCCCTTCCGGCCATGACCATTGCTGCTGAACCTGCCGCCGACGCCTCACAGCCTGCGACGCCCACCGACCGCAAGGCCGGACTCGCATCGGACGAGGCGCAGCGCCGCCTTTCCCGGTTCGGCGCAAACGCCATCGAAGACATCCGCACGCCGCCATGGCGCCAGTTTCTCGGCAAACTGTGGGGACCCGTACCCTGGATGCTCGAAGCGGTGATCGTGCTGCAGCTGATGCTGCACCGCAGCCAGGAAGCGCTGGTCATCCTGTTTCTGCTTGCTTTCAATGCCGTCGTCGCCTTCCTGCAGGAAAGGCGCGCGCAGGACGCGCTGGCGCTGCTGCGGCGGCAGCTGCAGATCGTCGCGCGCGTGCTGCGCGACGCCCGCTGGGGCCGCCTTCCCGCCTCGCAGCTGGTGCCCGGGGACGTGGTGCATGTGCGCGCAGGGGACATCGTGCCTGCCGATCTCGTCCTGTTCGATGGCGCGGTCGCGCTGGACCAGTCGGCGCTGACCGGCGAGTCCCTCGCCGTGGACGCAGGCCCCGGAATGCCCGCGTACACCGGATCGGTGGTGCAGCGGGGCGAGGCCAGCGGCGAGG
>DAIDKG010000249.1 GCA_027450125.1 Bordetella sp.
GCAACGATCATGCTGACTTACATGCGCACCATGACACAGCCAGCCGCCGTGCTGAGCTGGACATACACATGGCACCACACGTCCTCCGCCGTGGTGGGCCGCTTGCTCATGGCGGACAAAGCCAACGGCGACAAGCTGGCCTCCAACCTGCTACGGCGGATGGTCCAACAAGGCTGGCTGCGCCAGGTTGACAATGATTCCCTGCAAGGTCAATACATTTATATGTTGTCGCCAGACGGCCTGGACGAAGTCTTGGCGTCTGGAATAGGTTCGGGCCTTGAATACGACCTCAAACCATCATCGGTTCGACACGATGCTTTGCGCCACGATCTGGGCGTCCAATTCATCGTCGCCCATCTATCGAATAAACAAAACATTTCGCAAGTCATTCCAGATCACGTCATACGTAGCCGAAGCCCATCCGTCAAAATCCCAGATGCCATCATCAAGCTGGATATTGACGATACACAGACAGCGTCCGTTGCCATTGAATTTGAACGCGAAGAAAAAGGCGGCGACCGCCTGGAGCGATTTCTATGGAATATCTCGAATGACCTGACCTCGCAGAGGTATGATTTATATCTCATATATTCGCGCATTCCTGGAATCATGCAAAACTACGAGGCCGCCGCGAAACAAGAGCTACGCATCTGGAAAAAAAACGCAATATCCAAGCGATGGGAAGAAAATGGCAAAGAATCGATCCCGCAAGATGCTTTGAAAAAAATGCGATTCCGCTACTTACCAGAAATATCAGCAGCGCTGTCCCCACTGAGCCACCGCCGACAACGCAAAACCAAGGAACAAGGCGATGCATAAAAAATGGTTTTGGGCCGCCATTTTTGCCTCAATTTTACTCACCGGCTGCGACAACCCCTCGGTGACGCAACTGAAAAATAAAGTTCAAGATCTGCAGACTCAGATTATTGATTTACAAGGCGAACTTGATGCCGCGCACGCCGGAGCAATTCAAAATGTTGCGGAAGCACAATCTGAAGTCAACCTGGCGTTCGCTTATCAATGGTCAGGCCCCCTCCAATGGCTACCGATTTGGAACAAATCGGCTATTAAACAAGGCATAACCCTGGTAGGCACCGCGCCAAAGCAAACAATTGCGGGCAGCACCATGACACTCGCCCCGGTTTTGCAGCCCAATTGGGCTGGGTACGGATTGCTTGCAGTGATTTTGGCGAGCCTTTTGGCGGTACCTTGCAGCGCAGGCGCCATCATCTGGCTCATCCTCACAAAAGGTCGGTGGGCACGTCACATTCAAGGCCTCAAGCGCGAAGCCGAGAGCCGAAAAGCTGCACTACAACCCATCGCTGATGTGCGCCATGAAATTGACGCGGCAAAAATGGAACTGGCCCAAAACCGAGACGCCATCGCACAAGCACGGTCGAATCTGAACGACATCCAGAAGAAGATCGACGCACTGACTCGCCGAAAG
>DAIDKG010000250.1 GCA_027450125.1 Bordetella sp.
CCGGCATGCGCTGGCGCAGCGCGGCGCCGACGTCGACCTCATGGTGGTCTGCTGGGACGACCTGAGCCGGCACGTTCCCGACTACTACGGCGCCAAGCTGCAGGCGGGCGAGCGCTATATCTTTCCCTGGGAGCGCTCGCAGCTGGCCCCCACCTCCCCCGACCGCACCGGACAGGACGACATGGCCCGCTGGCTCACCGCGTTCGACCTGGACGGCGTGTTCCTCGAAGACGTGCCCGCTGCCCTGTACGCCAGCGACCTGCAGGCCGCATTGGCTGCGCGCGACCGCCTGCCGGCACTGGCGCCGCACCCCGACTGGCGCAGCGGCGACCTCATTGTTTCAGGCCGGCTGGAAAAAGACCGCGACCGCACCGAAGCCTGGCTGGACCGCCATGGCCTGGCTCCCTCGCGCGTGCTGCTGCGGCCGTCGCTGGACATCGCGGCTGCCGAATTCAAGCGCCGCACGCTGGCCGAGCTGGGCATCACCGAATACATCGAAAGCGAACTGGAGCAGGCCCGGCACATAGCCGGACTGCCGCACGTGGTGGTATGGCACTACGACTGCCATGCGCGGCGCAACCGGCGCGTCAGCGGTCCGGCCTGATCCGGCCCGGGTACACCCTTGATGCAGCCGGCCGCGGCTTGCCCCTAGAATGTGGCACTGGCCTTTCGCATCCACTTTCGGGAAACCATGCAAGAACCGGTATTGACGATCGCACAGATCGAAAAGATTTTTGCCGCGAATCGTGAACAATCCGACGCCAAGGTCGCGCAAAGCGCATCCACGCTGCCCGAGGCGCTGCGTACGGCCTATGAACGGGCCCTGGCCTATGCACCCGGACAGGTCGAAAAAGTCCGGCAGCGACTGGCCGAAGACCGCTCGACCCTTTCCGTCCTGGTCAAAGCCACGCAGGACGAGAACCAGCCGCGCGAAACCCGCATGGCCTGGCTGCGCGAACTGACCGAGCGCCTGAACCAGATCGCGCAACCCTTGTCCGCCGGCATGACCAGCCACTGTTCGCACTGCTGCTATACGCCCGTGACCATCACGCGGGTCGAGGCGGAATTGATAGGCAAGGCCATCGGCGTCGTTCCCGAATCCCCGCCGTCCCAGGTCAACGCCGGACGCAATGCGACACCGGCCGCCGCCTCGCGGCCCGACATAGGCCTGGGCTACGCCTGGCCCTGCCCCTTTCTCGACGTGGAACCGAGCCTGCCGCCCGGCAAAGGCGGCAAATGCGCGATCTACGAACATCGCCCCATGGTGTGCCGCAGCTGCCTGAGCATGGCGCCGTCCGATAAACTCTGCGAGCTTCAACCCGACCATCTGGTTCCCATCCCGCTGTTCGACGCGCGCGTGCCGCATCTGCTGGCCGCGCAGATCGGCGAAATGGATGTCGCCGACATCCGCGATTTCTTTCCCAAAGGCTTGTCATGACCGTACTGCGCCGCACCAAAATCGTCGCCACGCTGGGCCCGGCAACCTCGACGCCCGAACGCATCGAAGCGCTGGTGCGCGCGGGCATGGACGTGGCCCGCCTGAACTTCTCGCACGGCAGCGCCGACGACCATCGCGAGCGGGCGCGCCTGGTGCGCGAAGCCGCCGCCAAATATGGACGCTTCGTCGCATTGATGGGCGACCTGCAGGGTCCCAAGATACGCATCGCCCGCTTCGCCGAAGGTAAAGTTGTGCTCAAAGTCGGCGCGGCCTTCACGCTGTCCAACAGCCACCCTCACGATGCGGGCAACATCGACATCGTGGGCATCGAATATCCCGAGCTGGTGCATGACTGCCATCCCGGCGACGAGCTGCTGCTGGACGACGGCCGCGTGGTGCTGCGCGTGGACAGCGTGGGCGCCGACTGCGTGCACACCACCGTCACCGTCGGCGGACCGCTGTCGAACAACAAGGGCATCAACCGCCGCGGCGGCGGACTGTCGGCGCCCAGCCTGACCGACAAGGACCGCGCCGACATCAAGATCGCCGCCGATCTGCAGCTCGATTACGTGGCCGTGTCCTTTCCGCGCTACGGCTCGGACATCGACGAAGCGCGGGCGCTGGTGCGCGCCGCGGGCAGCCAGGCCTGGATCGTCGCCAAGATCGAGCGCGCCGAGGCCGTGGCCGACGACGAAGCGCTCGATTCGCTGATCCGCGCCAGCGACGGCGTCATGGTGGCGCGCGGCGACCTGGGCGTCGAAGTGGGCGACGCGGAGCTGGTCGGCATCCAGAAGCGCATCATCCAGCACGCCCGCACCCTGGACAAGATGGTCATCACCGCCACGCAGATGATGGAGTCGATGATCTCCAGCCCCATGCCCACGCGCGCCGAAGTCTCGGACGTGGCCAACGCGGTGCTGGACTACACCGACGCGGTCATGCTGTCGGCCGAAAGCGCTTCCGGGCAGTTTCCCGTCGAGGCGGTCGAAGCCATGGCCCGCGTCTGCCTGGGTGCCGAGAAAAACCCCTCGACCACGCATTCGCACCACCGGCTGGAAGAAACTTTCTCCCGCTGCGACGAGACCATTGCGCTGGCCGCCATGTATGCGGCCAATCACTTCTCCGGCGTCAAGGCCGTCATCGCCATGACCGAGAGCGGCCATACGCCGCTCATCATGTCGCGCATACGCTCGGGCATACCCATCTACTGCTACAGCCCGCATCCGGCCACGCAGAACCGCGTGGCGCTGTTTCGCGGGGTGTACACGGTACCCTTCGATCCGGCT
>DAIDKG010000251.1 GCA_027450125.1 Bordetella sp.
GTTCGTTGTCCGCCGCGCAAGGCGGGCTCTTTACGCTGGAATTCGATCAGGAGCAATGGGCCGTGACGCCCGGCCAGTCTGCCGTGCTCTACGACGGCGACATCTGCCTGGGCGGCGGCATCATCGCGTAAAGGCGATAACGCTCGGGCCTCGCCATGGCAAGGCGCAAGGCGTGCATAGCCTCAAACCTGAGGCACCGTATCGATGAACGACTGGCGCACCGCCAGTTTGTCGTACAGCCGGGTCAGGTTGGACTGGGAGTTGCGCCAGCCCAGATCGGGAAAGCGCAGGTCCAGGTAACCCAGGGCGCAGCCAACGGCGATGTCGGCCAGCGTGTAGTTGATTCCCATGCAGTACTGATGGTCGCCCAGGCTCTTGTTCATGGCGTCGAGGCTGGCGTTGATCTTGCCGTAATGCCGCTCGATCCATTCGGCGCTCTGCTGGGCCGCGGGACGCATGCGTTCCCTGACGATCATGACGCTGGCATCGAGCAGGCCGTCGGCAATGGCTTCCCAGCACTTGACCGCAGCGCGTTCGCGACCGGATTGCGGCAACAGGCGCGCGACAGGCGAGAGCGTGTCGAGATATTCGACGATGACGCGCGAGTCGAACAGGGCGCCGCCGTCTTCCATTACCAGGCAAGGCACCTTGCCCAGCGGATTGTATTTCTGGATTTTCGTGTCGGGCGACCAGACGTTTTCGATTTCGACCTGATAGTCCAGCTTTTTTTCGGCCATGACGATCCGGACTTTGCGGACGTAAGGACTGGTAAGCGAGCCGATCAGTTTCATGGGTGACAGAATGCGAAGTCGAAAATGCGAGGTCGGAAAGCGGGCGAAGTATAGCAGGGGGGGCTCTATTCCTCTATCAATTCGGCCATATGCAGGGCCGGGACGATGCGCCGTTGCGACAGTCCCGGCAAGGTAGGGGTGTTAAAATTTTGCGCCTATTTTATTAGCGGAACCGCCATGCAAATCGCCCAAGCGCTTACCGAACTCAATGCCCTGTCGCCGCTGGACGGCCGTTATGCGGCCCGGGGCAATGCCCTGCGCGGCTTGTTGTCCGAAGCGGGCTTCATGGCGCACCGCGTCGAGGTCGAAGTGGCCTGGCTGGTCGCCCTGTCGGACGCGGGCCTGCCCGAGCTGGCGCCTTTCAGCGATGGCGCACGCGAGCGTCTGGGCGCGTTGGTCACGGCATTCTCGGAAGACGATGCGAGGCGCATCAAGGAAATCGAGCGCGTCACCAACCACGACGTCAAGGCCGTCGAATACTGGATGAAGGAAAAAGTGGCGGGCGACGACGAACTGTCGCGCGCTGCCGAGTTCATCCATTTTGCCTGCACCTCGGAAGACATCAACAACACCTCGCACGCGCTGATGCTCTCCCGCGCGCGCGACCAGGTGTTGCTGCCGTGCCTGCGCAAGCTGGCTGCCAAGCTTGGTGAAATGGCCATGACCCATTCGGCCCAACCCATGCTCTCGCGCACCCACGGCCAGCCCGCCAGCCCCACCACCCTGGGCAAGGAAATGGCCAACGTGGCCGAGCGCCTGACGCGCGCCATCGTCGCCATCGAGGCGGTCGAACCCCTGGCCAAGATGAACGGCGCCACCGGCAACTACAACGCGCACATGTCGGCGTACCCCGAGGTGGACTGGCCCGAGTTCAGCCGCAAGGTCCTGGCCGGCCTGGGGTTGACGCAAAACCGGCACACCATACAGATCGAGCCGCACGACTGGATGGCGGCGCTGTTCGATGCGGTCGCGCGCGCCAACGTCATCCTTCTGGACCTGGACCGCGACATCTGGGGGTATGTGTCGCTGGGCTACTTCAAGCAGCGCCTGAAGGAGGGCGAGGTAGGCTCGTCCACCATGCCGCACAAGGTCAACCCCATCGATTTCGAAAACTCCGAGGGCAACCTGGGCCTGGCCAATGCCGTGCTTCGCCACCTGGCCGAAAAGCTGCCCGTATCGCGCTGGCAGCGCGACCTGACCGACTCGACCGTGCTGCGCAATCTGGGCGTGGGTTTCGGCTACAGCCTGGTGGCCTGGGACTCCTGCCTGCGCGGCCTGAACAAGCTTGAGGTCAATGCCGCGGCCATCGACGCCGACATCGACGCCTGCTGGGAAGTGCTGGCCGAGCCCGTGCAGACCGTGATGCGCCGCTACGGTCTGCCGCAGCCCTACGAGCAGCTGAAGGCGCTGACGCGCGGCAAGGGCATCAATCAGGAGGGGCTGCGCGAATTCATCGCCGGCCTGGCGCTGCCCGACGACGCGCGGCAGCGCCTGATGGCCATGACGCCGCGTTCCTATGTCGGCCTGGCGGTCGAGCTGGCCCGCACGGTATAGTGCCCGGGATACCTGCAGCGCCAAGGAGATTGCTCATGCGAGGATTTGCGGCTGTTATCGGTTCCACCCTGACTTTAAGCCTGGCCGCGCTTGCCGCCGTGCCGGCTCACGCGCAGTTTGCCAGCGCGCAGGATGCGGTCAGGTATCGCCAGTCGGCGATGACGCTGATGGCGGCGCATTTCGGCCGCCTGGTCGCCGTTGCGCGCGGCGCCGCGCCCGACGATCCGGCGCAGGTGAAGGAAAACGCACACGTGCTGCAGATGCTGGCCTCCCTGCCGTGGCCGGCTTACGGACCGGGCATGCAAGGCGGTGACAGCAAGTCCGGGATCTGGAGCAATCCGGCGGACTTCAAGAAAAAGCACGAAGCATTGCAAGCCAACATCGCGGCCTTGTCGGCCGCGGCGGATACGGGCGATATCGCCAAGCTTCGCTCGGCAGTGGGGGCAGTAGGGGCGAGCTGCAAAGCCTGCCACGACGCCTACCGCAAATAGCTAGCGGCCCGCGGCGGCGTCAGTTCCTTGCGCTGCGTCGTCCCTGGGCGTCATAGTCGCCGGGCTTGATCGTCATGGGGTCGACGATGTGGCACTGCTCGCCTCGGATCTCGTCCGGTTGGCTCAGGGGTGCCACTTGCCACGAGCGGGTGTAGCTGGCCCCCGCGAGCCACCAGGTTTTTTCCGCCACGCACGCCATCAGCGTGCACTGGCCTGGCGCAGCCAGGCCGGGCAACGCGCAGTTGGCGCTGGCTCGGCCTACCCAGGTCAGGCTGTAGGTGGTCCGCGTTCCCCATAGATTGCGCCCGGCTTCGTGGCTGAACGCCAGGAGCTGCTCACGGGGGGCGCCGGAGGCCTGGCTGTGGACCGCGGTCTTGCCGTAGTGCACGAAGAACTCGAAGGGATGGCGCAATCCGAACAGCAGTATCGCCGCAGCCACCAGCAACCAGACCAGGCAAGCCAGCGGCCAGGCCAGCAGGTCGCGCCCGTATCCCAGGGGGCGCACGGCGATCGCCGCGATGCCGCTTGCGACCGCCAGCGCGCCCAGCAGTAGCGCCAGGTGCGCAACCGTCCAGTGCCCGGTCTGCAGGTACTGGCCCACAGGCGGTTTGAAGGCGCTGGCGATTGCCGCCGCCGCGAACAGGAACGTGGTCAGCGCGCACGCGATGAATGCGGCCGACATCGGCTCCCTGAGCGGCTCTGTCTGGTCAAAGGCTTCGTCGTCGTCCGCGGTGTCGTCGTAATTCGGATTCATGGGCTGCCCGACTCCATGGCCAAGCACGCGGCGGCAAGATCTTCGAGCGCGTTGCCCACGGCCTTGAACACTGTGATTTCCTCGGCATGCTGCCTGCCGGCGTGCTGCGCGCGGCAAAGCTGGGCCAACTGCGCGCGTATCGATTCCTTGCGCAGCATGCCCGCTTTCATCGGCTCGAGCAGATCGCCCGCCTTGATCAGCGCTTCGTCGGTGTCGATAAACACCGACGTGCCGGCGTAGCAATCATTGTCGCTCTCGCGCATGGTGGGCTTGAAACTGCCGATCAGATCCAGGTGTGTGCCAGGGCGCAGCCACTTGCCCCGGATCAGCGGGGCTGTCGACAGCGTCGCGCAGGAAATGATGTCGGCCTTAGCGGCGGCGGTTTCGAGATCCGGGGCGTGTACGGCGTCGTACCCGTCGAGCCCGAGTTGGGCGACGAGCCGTCTGGCGCTTTCCGGGCGGATATTCCAGACCAGGACGCGTTTGATGGGACGCACCGCGCTGTATGCCTGGGGAATCACCGCGGCGACCTGGCCGGTGCCCACCAGCAGCAGTGTCGAGGCGTCGGGTCGACTCAGATATTGCGCCGCCAGCGCGGAGGCGGCGGCAGTGCGCCGGGACGTGATGGCGTCGCCATCGAGCATGGTCAGCGGAACCCCGGTCTGCGCGTCAAAGAGCAGGTAGGTCGAATGCAGGCCCGGCAATCCGCGATCGCGATTGCCGGGATAGATCGACACGGTCTTGAGGCCGAGCTTCTTGCCGGGCTGCCAGGCGGGCATGAGCAGGAAGGTGCCGCTCGAGCCGGGGTCTCCATTGTCGATGGTGTGCGCATGTCGCAGGGGTACTTCGCAGCCTTCCCGGAACATGGTGCGCAGCGCTTCGATCAGGGCAGGCATGGGCAGGCGGTTCGAGGTCTCGTTCTTGTCGATTATCTGCATGGACTGGAAAAGAAAATGGCGCCGCGCTGGTCGCAAGCCAGCCGAGAAAAATCATGAGCCCAGCGATCGTATCCAAAGCACGAAGGCTGCCACGACGACAGCCAGGGCCAGCGCTCGCAGCCGCACCCCGGCGCCGTCGGCACTGGGCAGGGCATCGGCCGGCAGATGGTCGGCCGGCATGTCACCCGCGACCATCGCATGCACCAGGGGCTCTTTGCGCACCAGCGTATGCCAGGCCACGGCCAGCAGGTGCAGGATCACCAGCGCGAGGATGACCCATTGGTTGGCCCTGTGCAGCGAAGTCAGGAAGTCGGCGGTCGATTCGGACACGGTGTTGTAGAGCGGGCCTTGGACCATGATGTCATCGGATGAGAAAAGGCCCAGTACGGCCTGGATGCCCAAGTCCGCCAGCATGGCCATCACCGACAGGGCGCCAAGGGGGTTGTGTCCGGCGCTCCTGGCCGTGCCGGCCGCCATGGCGCGCAGGTAGGTCCAGATCTGGCCCGGGCCTTTGACGAAGCCGCAAAAGCGGGCGTGGCGCGGTCCTATGAAGCCCCAGATCACGCGAAAGATCACCAGGCCCAGGGCGGTCAGGCCGAAGCGCACGTGCCAGTCCATGTACAGGCCCCCGAGCTTGGCGCTGACGTAGGCGCCGACGATGCAGGCGGCAAAGCACCAGTGAAAGATGCGGGTGGGCAGGTCCCAGATACGCACGTTGGGCATGGCGGCGGGCGTTGGAGTTGAAGGGCTGCGAGCAATGTAGCATCAAGGCGCCTGTCCGAGTGCGCGACAAGGCGCGGAACAGGCGTAGCGGCTATGATCGGCCTTCTTCGAGGAAAGACGCATGAATCGGTCCACCCTGATGCACGACAGGAATTTCCATGCCTTGCTGGCCCTGGTGTCGGTGGCTTTCGGCTGGGTGCTGTGGCCATTTTGGGGCGCGGTGTTCTGGGGGACGGTACTGGCAATCCTCTTCAGTCCGGTCCAGCGCCGGTTGGTGGCGCGCTTGCGCGGCCGGCGCAATCTGGCGGCCCTGCTGACCTTGCTGCTGGTGCTGCTGGTGGCGATCCTGCCGCTGGCTTTCATCGCCGGATCGCTGGTGACCGAGGGGGCGGTGCTTTATCAGAGCGTGCGCAGCGGCAGCCTGGATTTCGGCGCATATTTGCAGCAGGCGCTGGCGGCGCTGCCAGGCTGGCTGCACGATCTGCTGGCTCATTTCGATCTGTACAACCTGGACAGCCTGCGCAACAAGCTGAGCCAGGGCGCCATGCAGGCCAGCCGCTTTCTGGCGACCAAGGCTTTCGGCATAGGCCAGGATACGTTCCAGTTCGTCATCAACCTGGGCATCATGCTCTACCTGCTGTTCTTCCTGCTGCGCGACGGGGCCGGCCTGTCCCGTCGCATGCTGCGCGCGATTCCCTTGAGCGACGAGCACAAGGAGCCGCTGATGCAGAAGTTCACCACGGTGGTGCGGGCCACGATCAAGGGCAATGTGGCGGTGGCTGCCGCGCAGGGCATCCTGGGCGGCTTCATCTTCTGGGCACTGGGCATCCAGGGCGCGCTGCTGTGGGGGGTGGTGATGGGTTTCCTGTCGCTGCTGCCGGCGGTCGGCTCGGCATTGGTGTGGGTGCCGGTGGCGGCCTATTTCCTGCTTACCGGCGCGTTGTGGCAGGGCATCGTGCTGGTGCTGTTTTGCGTGCTGGTGATCGGCATGGTGGACAACGTGCTGCGGCCCTTGCTGGTCGGCAAGGAAACCAAGCTGCCGGATTACGTGATCCTGATCTCGACCCTGGGCGGCATGGCGCTGGTGGGCCTGAACGGATTCGTGATCGGTCCCCTGGTGGCGGCCTTGTTCATGGCAGCCTGGGACCTGTTCTCGCCGCACGAGGATTGAGGCGCGGCGGCAGTCCCCTTGCCGCAGGCTACGACGCGGGCTGCAGGCCGATCACCGCCATGCCGGCCAGGGCGAGTACGGCCCCGGTCCAGTCCCAGCGGGTCAGCGCGATGCCTTCGACCAGGCGCAGCCAGAGCAGCGCGACGGCGATGTACATGCCGCCGTAGGCTGCATAGGTGCGTCCGGCGGCGCTCGGGTGCAGCGTCAGCAGCCAGGCGAAGGCGGCCAGCGACAGGGCGGCCGGCAGGAGCAGCCAGGCGCTGTGTGCCTGCTTGAGCACCAGCCACGGCAGGTAGCAGCCGACGATCTCGGCCAGCGCGGTAACGGCGAACAACAGGCTCAGGCGTGCCAGTTCCAAGTTTCTCTCCTGCCTTCAGCGCGGCTTGAACTCGTGGATTTTCGGCACAGAGCGATGCGGGCCAT
>DAIDKG010000252.1 GCA_027450125.1 Bordetella sp.
CAATGGTCAAGCGCGAATCAGCTCGATTCGTGTACACGCATGACGGATATGTGTTTACGAAATCAACGTCAGTGTAATAGTTTTCTCTCCCCACGGTTGAAAGACCGTGGGGAGAATAACCCAGTTAAGAAAGTGAGATTCAAATTGGTCGAATTCATGGGCCACAAGATCAACCGCATGCCCATGTTCCAGCGTTCGCACCTGGGCATCAATCGAACTTTCCAGGTTCCCAAGGTGTTTCGCGACCTGACCGTGCGCGAGAACATCGAGGTGGCAGCGCGCGCCACGGGCCTGCCCCTGGCGCAGGTCGAACCCATCCTGCAGGACATAGGCCTGCTCGAACTGGCATCGCGGCAAGCGGGTTCGCTCACCGTGAACCAGCAGAAGCTGCTCGATCTGGGCCGTGCCCTGGCGACCAAGCCCAAGCTGCTGCTGGTCGACGAGATCGGCGCGGGCCTCAGCCCTGCCGAGCTGCATGTCATCGCCGACCTGCTGCAAAAGCTGTCGGCACGCGGCATTGCCATGATCGTGGTCGAGCACCTGCTCGATTTTCTCAACCGCATTACCGAGCGCGTGATTGTGCTGGGAGCAGGGCGCATGCTGTTCGAAGGACCGCTGTCGGCCGCGTCTCGCGACCCGGAAGTGATCGCGGCATTTATTGGAGCGGCATGATGTCGGCATCCCTGAAAATAGAAGGCGTCCAGGCCGGCTACGGCGCGATGCAAGTGCTCTGGGGCGTGGACATGCAGGTCGACCCGGGTCAGACCGTGCTGCTGCTGGGCGCCAACAGCGCGGGCAAGACCACCTTGCTGCGCACGCTCATCGGACTGCTGCCCTGTCGCGGCGGCAGCATCCTGCTCGATGGCGAGCGTATCGACACGCTACGGCCGGACCAGCGTATCAAGCGCGGCATCGCGTTCATGTCCGAACTTGGCGTGTTCCCCACGCTGTCCATCGACGAGAACATCGCCCTGGGCGGCTATTTCATGTCCGAGGCCAAGATACGCCAGCGCAAGGAGGTGCTGTTCGAGCTGTTTCCTGCGCTGGCCTCCAAGCGGCGCGCCGCGGCGGCCAGCCTCTCGGGGGGACAGCGCAAGATGCTCGGCATCGCGAAAGTGCTGATTTCCGAGCCTCGCCTGCTGCTGATGGACGAGCCGTCTTCCGGGCTTGCGCCGGTTTTCGTGAAAAGCGTGATCGATGCGCTGCGGGCGACCATCGGCGATGGAACTTCGCTTTTGATCGCGGAGCAGAACATCGCTTTTCTGGACCTGGCCGATCGCGGCTATCTGCTCGATCACGGCAAGGTGCGGATTTCCGGCACGCGGGCCGAACTCGAGGCCAGCGACGCGGTGCGCGAGACCTATTTCGGACTTTGATCTCGCCGCCCGCCGGCGGGCAACCCCAGGGCGCCGGTTTCCGGCGCCCTGGGAAAACGCCGAAGCGCAACACCGCGACGCGTTGCAGCCAATCAGGCGGCAATAGCCTGCAGATCTGATTCTCGACGAAGAAACACCCCCTGTTCAATCCGGGACGAGTTGCCAGAAGGCATCTGCACCCGGGGCGGAACGATCCTTTACTGCACGCAATTGCCGTTGAAGGGTCCGAGGGCAAGAATCGACTCAATAGGCTGCGGCCTGCCGAAGTAGTAGCCCTGGACAAGCTGGATGGACGTGCATCGCTCCAGGTAGGCCAGCTCATCCGCTGTTTCCACTCCTTCCACCACGACCTCGATCCTGAGCGCCTGGCACAGCGACTCGATGGCCCTGAGTATGTCCTGATTGCGGGGCTGCTCGTGGATGGACGAGATGAACGTGCGATCGACCTTGATTTCATCGGCCGTGATGTCCGCGAGCTTGGACAATGACGAGAATCCCGTCCCGAAATCGTCGATGGACACGCGCACATTCATTGCGCGCAGGCGCGGCAAGACGTGATTCTGAAAATTCTGCGTTGTGACCAGCGCATCTTCCGTCAGCTCAAGAATGACCGACGCAGCGATGCCCTGGGCTTGCAGGTAGTCCATCAACGACGCCATGAACGGTACGTCGCTGGCCTGGCGGGCCGCGATATTGATGCTGATGGAAATATTCTCGCCGAAGCGGCTTTGCAGGCGCGGCAGGAACTGCGCCACGTCCTCGAGAACAAAATGCGTAATTGCGTCTATGAGCCCGGTTTCGGTTGCCAGCGCGATGAAATCGTCCGGGCCCAGCACCTCGCGGTCCGCTTCCATCCAGCGCACCAGTGCCTCGAAACCGACTACCCTGCCCGTCCTGACCGCGACCTTGGGCTGCAGATAGGTGCGAAAATTCCGGCCCCGTACCGCATTGCGCAAGCGCTGCTCCAGGTCCAGGCGCGCGATCGCATCGCTCATCACGGAATCGAACCCGCACGTCGATCCTTTGCGGCTGGATTTGGCGTGGTACATCGCGCTGTCGGCGCAGCGCTGCAGCGTGTCGTAACTACGGCCATGCAAGGGGAATATGCTGGTACCGATGGTGGCCGAAGCCAGCACCGTGCGCCCGTCCACGATAAAGGATGCCTTCATCGCGTCGATGATGCGGTCCATCAATAACGGCAGGATTTCCGGATCTTCGAGCGGGTTGACGAGCAGCAGGAACTCGTCGCCGCTGATTCTCGCAAGCGTGTCGCAGGGCCGGATCTGACTGCCGATGCGTGCGGCCACCGCGCGCAGCAATTCGTCGCCGATGACATGGCC
>DAIDKG010000253.1 GCA_027450125.1 Bordetella sp.
GGCGTGTGCACCGGAGCGGGCTGGGCCGGCGTGATGCCCTTGACCAACGCTTCGGGCTTGGCCTTGACTTCAGCGGTTTCGGTATGCGGCGACCAGGTCTCGATGGTGGATGGCGCCTCGACCAGCTCGAAACTGGTCCGGGTTTCCTCCAGGCGCGGATCGTCGTGGCGCAGGCGCTCGATGTGATGATGCGGCGTTTCCAGGTGCTTGTTGGGGATGAGCACCAGATTGACCTTCAGGCGCGTCTCGATCTTGGAGATGTCGGTGCGCTTTTCGTTCAGCAGGAAGGTGGCGACTTCGACCGGCACCTGGGCATACACGGCGGCGGTGTTTTCCTTCATGGCCTCCTCCTGCAGCAGGCGCAGCACGTGCAGAGCGCTGGACTCCGCATCGCGGATCACGCCGGTGCCGTTGCAGCGCGGGCAGGTGATGTGCGAGCCCTCGTTCAGCGCCGGGCGCAGCCGCTGGCGCGACAGCTCCATCAGACCGAAGCGCGAGATCTTGCCCATCTGCACGCGGGCGCGGTCGAAGTGCAAGGCATCGCGCAGGCGTTGCTCGACGGCGCGCTGGTTCTTGCCTTCTTCCATGTCGATGAAATCGATCACGATCAGGCCGCCCAGATCGCGCAGACGCAGCTGGCGGGCCACTTCCTCGGCCGCTTCCAGGTTGGTGCGCAGGGCCGTCTCTTCGATGTCCGACCCCTTGGTCGAACGCGCCGAGTTCACGTCCACGGCCACCAGCGCTTCGGTGTGGTCGATGACGATGGCGCCGCCCGACGGCAGGTTGACCGTGCGCGAGTAGGCCGTCTCGATCTGGTGTTCGATCTGGAAACGCGAAAAGAGGGGAATGTCGTCGCGGTAGCGCTTGACGCGCTGCACGTTGTCCGGCATCACCACGCTCATGAAGGCGGTGGCCTGCTCGGCGATCTCGTCTGTGTCGATCAGGATCTCGCCGATGTCGGGCGAGAAATAGTCGCGGATGGCCCGGATAACCAGGCTCGATTCCAGGTAAATGAGGATGGGCGCGGCATTGTCGCGGGCGGCGCCGTCGATGGCCGTCCAGAGCTGCATCAGATAGGACAGGTCCCACTGCAGTTCCTCGACGTTGCGGCCGATGCCGGCTGTGCGGGCGATGATGCTCATGCCCTGCGGCACGTCCAGCTGGTCCATCGTGTCGCGCAGTTCCTGGCGGTCCTCGCCCTCGACGCGGCGCGAAACACCGCCGCCGCGCGGATTGTTGGGCATGAGCACCAGGTAGCGGCCTGCCAGCGAAACGAAGGTGGTCAGGGCTGCGCCCTTGTTGCCGCGCTCTTCCTTCTCGACCTGGACGATGAGTTCCTGGCCTTCCTTGAGGGCGTCCTGGATGCGCGCGGTGCGCACATCGACGCCTTCCTTGAAATACGTGCGGGCGACTTCCTTGAAGGGCAGGAAGCCGTGGCGATCTTCGCCGTAGTTGACAAAACAGGCTTCGAGGCCGGGCTCGATGCGGGTGATGACGCCCTTGTAGATATTGCCTTTGCGCTGTTCGCGGCCGGCGGTTTCGATGTCCAGATCGATGAGTTTTTGCCCATCGACGATGGCGACGCGCAGTTCTTCCTGGTGCGTCGCGTTAAACAACATGCGCTTCATGAATGCATTTCTCCGTAGTCAGGAACGCGCCGGGTTCGGCGCGCGACCTCGGATCACTCGGGCGGCAAACTGAAGCAGAGAAGACGCGGACCGTACCCGGGCTCGACGGCCAGGGCGTATCCGCCGCGGGTCAGGCGGGCACGTCGTGCCATATGGCACGAGGTTCTTTCAGCAGGACGGTCAACTTCACGTGAGTGTTGGATGACGGGATGGTTGCTGGGAACGTCAGATGCGGCGACGGGCTGGGCCACGCTGCGCGCACCTGGTGCGTAAAACGATTGCGACGATTCTCTGGTGCTTCAGGTCGCGTGCGGCTGTCGGCTCAAAAAAGCCAGGCGCCGCCGACCAAGGGACCCCGGAGCTGAACCCGCAGGCAGTACAATGGCGGCATCATGCCGGGCGGAGCCGCGCGTGGCGTTCGGATTTTGCTCGAACGCGCTTCTTGTAATGTAAGACGCACATCTCTACGTCCAGCCGTACCCTGTCCATATGACGGCATAGGCGGAGTCAACCCCTTAAGGTTCCGACGATTGTATCCCCGCTTTCCGCAATGCGCAAAAAAGAACCGTCACTGACCCAACCCGCCCCCGCCGTACGCCTGGTCGAAATCGATGCCGAGCACGACGGCCAGCGTATCGACAACTTCCTCATAAGGCTGTGCAAGGGCGTCCCCAAAAGCCATATCTACAAAGCCATTCGCGGCGGCGAGGTGCGCATCAACAAGGGACGCATCAATGCCGACTATCGGCTGGCCGCGGGAGACGTGCTGCGCGTGCCGCCGCTGCGCCTGCCCGACCCGGGATCTCCCCGCCCGGTTCCGGGCGCGCAATTCCCGGTGGTATTCGAGGACGAGGCCCTGCTGGTGATCGACAAGCCCGCCGGGGTGGCGGTGCACGGCGGCAGCGGCGTGTCCTTCGGCGTCATCGAACAATTGCGCGCCGCCCGGCCCGAGGCGAAATTTCTGGAACTGGCCCACCGGCTCGACCGCGAGACCTCGGGCCTGCTCATGGTGGCCAAGAAGCGCAGCGCCCTGCTGACGCTGCACGCCATGCTGCGCGAAGGCAGGGGCGGCAAGCACTATTACGCCCTGGTTGAAGGCGACTGGGTCAACGGCCGCGAGCACATCAAGCTGCCGCTGACCAAGTGGACCACCGCCAGCGGCGAGCGCCGCGTCAAGGTCGACCGGGAAGGCGGCCTGTCGGCGCACACCATCGTCACGCTGCAAAAGCGCTACGGGGACTACAGCCTGGTCGATGCCGAGCTGCGCTCCGGACGCACTCACCAGATCCGGGTGCATCTGGCGGCCAGCGGCTTTCCCATCGCCGGCGACGACAAGTACGGCCGCGACGAAACCCGCGCCGCGCTGGCCAGGCAGGGGTTCAACCGCATGTTCCTGCACGCGCACAGCCTGACGCTGCCCCATCCGCTCACGGGCGAGACGCTGACGCTGGCCGCGCCGCTGCCCGAAGCCTGCACACGGCTCTTGATTCAGTTGGAGAAAAAATGAAACGCCCCCCGCGCCCACTGCGTTCGCTGCCCACCCACGCCGAGGCAGACGCCCCCCGCAGGGGGATCGACTCCTGCGCACGGCCGAAGGGAGACTGACATGTCCTACTCACTGGTGGTATTCGATTGGGACGGCACCTTGATGGATTCCACCCATACCATCGTGGCCGCCATCCAGGCATCCTGCCGTGATCTCGAACTGCCTGAACCCTCGGCCTCCGAAGCGAGCTGGGTAATCGGCCTTTCGCTGGACAGCGCGCTGCTGCGCGCCGTACCCAAGCTCACGCCTGCGCTGCTGCCGCGATTTCTGGAGCGCTACAGGGTCCACTACCTGCAGCGCGATCCCGACATCAGGCTCTTTGACGGTGCGCTCGACCTGCTCGACGCCCTGGCCGCCCAGGGCGTGAAACTGGCCGTGGCAACAGGCAAGAGCCGCGTGGGACTGAACCGCGTGCTGGCCGCCACCGGCCTGGCCCGGCGCTTCGAGGCCACTCGCACGGCCGACGAGACGTTCAGCAAGCCGCATCCGGCCATGCTGCTGCAGATCATGGAGGAGCTGGACACGGCGCCCGAACAGGTCGCCATGGTGGGCGACACCTCGCACGACCTGCAAATGGCCAACAGCGCCGGGGTCCATGGCGTCGGCGTGGCCTACGGCGCCCATCCGTCCGACGAGCTGCAGGCCTGCGCGCCGCAGGTGGTCGTGCACAGCATGGCCGAGCTGCAGGCATGGCTGCTCGCGCGGGTCTGAAGCGCGCCGGCCTGCCCCGCGACGACATGCCGGCCACGCGGCGTTATCCTGGCCGGACCGGTAGCTCAATCCGGGCAATCCATCACATAGGGGAAGTTCCATGCGCACAATAGGCCAGTCGTCTCTCCAGGTCGCGCCGCTGATGCTCGGCGGCAATGTCTTCGGCTGGACGGCGGACGAAGCCGCTTCGTTCTCGGTGCTGGACGCTTTCGTCGACTCGGGCCTGAACTTCATCGACACGGCCGATGTCTATTCAGCCTGGGTCGAGGGCAACCAGGGCGGCGAGTCGGAAACCCTGATCGGCAAATGGCTGGCCAGGAGCGGCAAGCGCGACCGCGTCGTCATCGCCACCAAGGTGGCCAAATATGCCAGGCGGCCCGGCCTGTCGGCGGCCAACATCCAGGCCGCGATCGAGGACTCGCTCAGGCGCCTGCAGACGGACCATGTCGATGTCTATTTCTCGCACGAGGACGATCCCGGCATTCCCATCGAAGAAACGCTGGGCGCCTATCAGAAGCTGATCCAGGCGGGCAAGGTGCGGGTCATCGGGGCCTCCAATTTCAGCGGCGCGCGCACGCTGGAATCCCTGCGCGTAGCCCAGGCGAATGGCCTGCCGCGCTACCAGATCCTGCAGCCCGAATACAACCTGTACAGCCGCGCGGCCTATGAAACGGAACTCGAACCCATTGCCCTGGCCGAACGCCTGGCCGTGGTGCCTTATTACGGCCTGGCCTCGGGCTTTCTGTCGGGCAAGTACCGTTCGGTCGATGATCTGGCCAAGAGCGTGCGCGGCAACCGGTCGGTGCCCAAATACCTCAACCCGCGCGGCATGGCCATCCTGGCGGCGCTGGACCAGGTGTCCGAACGCCACCATGTCACGCAGGCGTGCGTCGCGCTCGCCTGGCTGATCGCGCGGCCCAGCATCACGGCGCCCATCGTGAGCGCCACCTCGGTTGCCCAGGTGGACAGCTTCGCGCAGGCGGTGCGACTCGAGCTCGACGCTTCAGACCTCCAGGTCCTGGAAACGGCCAGCGCGCAAGCGCAGGCCTGACATCCTGCCACCGCTGAAAAGCCCGAGGCCCATGCCGCTGGGCATGGGCCTCGGACCGATGGCGCAACGGCCTGCCTGGCGACGGGCTGCCCGCCGGTCCGGCGCCCTATTTCTGCATGGCGCCCTTGGCCATGGAACTGCCCTGCATGTCCTTGTGCATGGTGCCGCTCTTGTGCATCATGCCGTCGTTCTTGCCCGCCTTGCGCATGGCCTTGTGCAGCATGGCGTCGCTCTTCGTATCCATGACGGAATTCTTCATGCTGTCCTGGCCCATGCCCGCGGCATGGGCGCTGGCCAGGCCCAGCAGCAAGCATGCGGTCGCGGCGGAAATCGAAATTTTCTTCATGGCTTGACTCCTATCGGGGTGAAGGCCGCGCAAGATCGCGGCCGGTACAATCCAATTCGGCGCACGGCCTGCCCGGGTTACACCCCCGGCTGAAAAAGGCGGCGCGAATCGATGCGCGCCCCCCTGTAACCCAAAGCGTCGATGCCGCGAATAAACAGGAAAGCACCTATCGATGCCGCAGCGAGATAGCAGCCAGGCGCAGTCCGACATAGAGGAAAGACTGAAAAGTCTTTTCTCGCGGGGTCTTGCGGGCGACGACGGGGCCTACCACGCCTTTCTCTCCGAACTCGGCAAGCGCCTGCGCGCCTATTTGCGCAACCGTCTGCGCGGCCTGCCGGACGAAGTGGAAGACCTCGTGCAGGAAGCCCTCATCGCCGTCCACAATCAGCGCCATACCTACGACATGGCGCTGCCCCTGACTGCGTGGGTGTATGCCATCGCGAAATTCAAGCTGGTCGACCTGCTGCGCCGGCGATCGCGCCAGGAGCTGCTGACCGACCCGCTGGACGATGCGTCGGACGTATTCAGCGACTCGGATTCGCAGGCCATGCAGGCGCGGCGGGATGTGGCCAAGCTGCTGGACCTGCTGCCCAACAGGCAGCGCCTGCCCATTGTGTACGTCAAGCTGGAGGGCCGGTCCGTGGCGGAAACGGCCGGCATGACGGGCATGTCCGAATCGGCGGTCAAGGTGGGCGTGCATCGGGGCCTGAAGGCCCTGGCTGCAAGAATCAGGAAGCAATCATGAAGACCGACGACCTTATCGCCATGCTTGCCCGCGATGCCGGCGCGGTGCAAGCCGATCGCGGCGGCAGACGTTTCGCGCTGGCCCTGGGCGCCGGCATGACATGCTCGGCGCTGCTGATGCTGACCACGCTCGGCCTCAATCCCGCTTTGGCCCGGTACCTCGAATTGCCCAATTTCTGGATGAAGCTCTCCTTTGCGGCCGCCCTGGCCTGCATCGGCCTGGTCATCGCGCTGCGCCTGGCGCGCCCTGGCGTGAAACTGGGCCGCGCGCCGCTGGCCCTGGCCATTCCCATCCTGGCGATATGGGCTATCGCGGTGGCGACGCTGGTGCCGGGCAATGCCGCGCAACGCGCTGAAGCCTTCTT
The DNA here is from genome assembly GCA_027450125.1 of Bordetella sp. Classification (GTDB taxonomy): domain Bacteria; phylum Pseudomonadota; class Gammaproteobacteria; order Burkholderiales; family Burkholderiaceae_B; genus Bordetella. The sequence continues at coordinate 6,392 of DAIDKG010000253.1, forward strand.
CGGCCAGACCTGGGCCGTATGCCCCTTTCTCATTGCTATGCTGTCCATACCCGTATTCGCCGGCACGACCTGGGCCATGCGTGGCCTGGCGCCTACGCGGCTGCGGCTGGCCGGCGCGGCCGCGGGCCTGCTCTCGGGCGGCGCGGGCGCGGTGGTCTATTGTCTGCACTGCCCCGAACTGGCGGCGCCGTTCGTGGGGTTCTGGTATCTGCTCGGCGTGCTCATCCCCACGGGCATCGGGGCCTTGCTGGGCAGGCACTTGCTGCAATGGTAGGAGCGCAGCAATTAATTTCACCCGGGCGGTAACCTTTTTTTCACGCCGAACGAATTACCAAGAGCGCACACTGCTCAAATCCTGCATAAAGGGGAGTCCCATGCTCTTACGCCGACCTACCGATATCCCAGCCTCCGAGATCACTCCCGAAGCGGCGTGGCAATCGCGGCGCAGGTGGCTCAAGCAAGCGGCCTGGGGCGGCGCCGCGCTGGGCCTGGCGCGCGTGCCCGCCGCGCTGGCCGCCGATGCGCCGGAGCTGGCGCCGCTGCCTGGCACGCCCAATCCGAAGTATGTGGTGATGGACGCGCAGACCTCGTACAAGGACATCACGCACTACAACAATTTCTACGAATTCGGTCTGGACAAGTCCGATCCGGCCGAGTACGCGGGCAAGCTCATCACCCGGCCCTGGACGGTGAGCGTCGAAGGTGAGGTCGCCAAGCCGCGCACCTTCGGCATCGACGACCTGCTCAAGCTCGCCCCCATGGAAGATCGCGTCTACCGGTTGCGCTGCGTCGAGGCCTGGTCCATGGTGATCCCCTGGGTAGGCTATTCGCTGTCTGCGCTACTCAAGCAGGTCGAACCGACCGGCAACGCCAAATATGTCGAATTCGTCAGCGCGGTGCAAAAGGAAACCATGCCGGGCGTAAGCTCGGACGTGCTCGAATGGCCGTATATCGAGGGACTGCGCATGGACGAAGCCATGCATCCGCTGTCGATGCTGGTGTTCGGCCTGTATGGCAAGATGCTGCCCAATCAGGACGGCGCGCCGCTGCGCGTGGCGGTGCCCTGGAAGTACGGCTTCAAGTCGGGCAAGTCGCTGGTCAAGATACGCCTGGTCGAGAAGCAGCCCGCGACGGCCTGGGTCAAGGCCGCGCCCAACGAATACGGCTTCTACGCCAACGTGAACCCCAATGTGCCGCATCCGCGCTGGAGCCAGGCCACCGAGCGACGCATCGGCGACCCGGGCGGCTTCTTCGCGCCCAAGCGCAAGACGCTGATGTTCAACGGCTACGGCGACCAGGTCGCGTCGATGTACGCCGGCATGGATCTGAAGGTCAATTTCTGACATGGCCGAGCTGACGCAAGCGGCCATGGTGCGCCGCAAGCTTGACGTGCGGGCGGTAGGCCGCATCAAGCCCTTTCTTTTCGTGGTCGGCCTGCTGCCTTTCCTGCGCTGGATATGGCTGGGCTTTCACGACGGCCTGACGGTCAACCCCGTGGAGTTCCTGACGCGATCCTCGGGCACCTGGACACTGGTGTGCCTGCTGGTCACGCTGGGCATCACGCCATTGCGCCGCCTGACCAACCAGCCGGCCCTGGTGCGGGTGCGCCGCATGTGCGGGCTTTTCACCTTCTTCTATGCCTGCATGCACTTTCTGACCTGGGCCTGGTGGGACCGCAACTGGAACCTGTCCTCGATGATCGAGGACATAGGCCAGCGGCC
>DAIDKG010000254.1 GCA_027450125.1 Bordetella sp.
CGCAAATACGCGGGCGAGGGCTTTCTCAAGCTGCTCATCCAGGCCGCCGTCGATACGTATCCCCACATTCCCGTCGTCATGCACCAGGACCACGGCCAGTCGCCCGACGTGTGCCAGGGCGCCATCAACCTGGGTTTTTCCAGCGTGATGATGGACGGCTCGCTGATGGCCGACGGCAAGACGGTCGCCAGCTACGAATACAACGTCGAAGTCACCCGCAAGGTGGTCGACATGGCCCACAAGGCCGGCATCACCGTCGAGGGCGAACTGGGTGTGCTGGGCTCGCTCGAAACCATGAAGGGCGACAAGGAAGACGGCCACGGTGCCGAAGGCACCATGACGCGCGAGCAACTGCTGACCGACGTCGAGCAGGCTGCCGACTTCGTCAAGCAGACCCAGTGTGACGCGCTGGCCATCGCCATCGGCACCTCGCACGGCGCCTACAAGTTCTCCAAGAAGCCCACCGGCGACATCCTGTCGATCCAGCGCATCAAAGAGATCCACGCGCGCATCCCCAACACCCACCTGGTGATGCACGGCTCCTCGTCGGTGCCGCAGGAGCTGCTGGCCGAGATCCGCCAGTTCGGCGGCGACATGAAGGAAACCTACGGCGTGCCGGTCGAGGAAATCCAGGAAGGCATCAAGCACGGCGTGCGCAAGATCAACATCGACACCGACATCCGCCTGGCCATGACCGGCGCCATCCGCCGCTTCTTCGCCGAGAACCCCGCCAAGTTCGACCCGCGCGAATATCTCAAGCCCGCCAAGGCCGCCGCCAAGGCGATCTGCGTGGCGCGCTACCAGCAGTTCGGCACCGCCGGCAATGCCAGCAAGATCAAACCGGTCTCGCTGGTCGACATGGCCGCGAACTACGCCGCCGGCAAGCTGGCGCAGGTCGTGCAGTAAGTCTCGACGGCGGGAGGCTTAAAATCTCCCGTGCCCTTTTCGGCCCCGGTTCTTCGAGCCGGGGCCCGTTCTTTCCAGGATAGGCCTTTCCCGTGACCACAGCCCTGCATCAATCCACCATCAAATCCCTGCCCCTGCTGGGTCGCGGCAAAGTGCGCGACATGTACGCGGTGGGCGACGACAAGCTGCTCATCGTCGCCTCCGATCGCATCTCGGCGTTCGACGTGATCCTGGACGACCCGATCCCGGGCAAAGGCCAGGTGCTGACCGAGCTCACCGAGTTCTGGCTCAAGAAACTGGGGCACATCATCCCCACGCACGTTACCGGCATCAGGCCCGAAGACGTGGTCGCGGCCGACGAGGTCGAGCAGGTGCGCGGCCGCGCCATGGTGGTCAAGCGCCTCAAGCCCGTGCTGGTCGAGGCGGTGGCGCGCGGCTACCTGATCGGGTCGGGCTGGAAGGACTACCAGGACACCGGCGCGGTCTGCGGCATCAAGCTGCCGGCCGGAATGAAGCAGGCAGGCAAGCTGCCCCAGCCTATCTTCACCCCGGCCGCCAAGGCCGAGTTCGGCACGCATGACGAGAACGTCGACTTCGACCATGTGGTCAGGGAAGTCGGCCAGGCCACGGCCGAGAAGATTCGCGACATCACGCTCAAGCTCTATGCCGAGGCGTCCGCGTTCGCGGCCACCAAGGGCATCATGATCGCCGACACCAAGTTCGAGTTCGGCCTGGACGACAAGGGCGAGCTCTACCTGATGGACGAAGTGCTGACGCCCGATTCCTCGCGCTTCTGGCCGGCCGACGGTTACCGCGAAGGCATCAGCCCGCCCTCGTTCGACAAGCAGTTCGTGCGCGACTGGCTTGAAACCCAGCCCTGGGACAAGACCCCCCCTGCGCCGCGCCTGCCCAAGGACGTGCTGGAAAAGACGGCCGCCAAATATCGCGAAGCGCTGGATCGCCTGACGGCCTGAGGCGGGGCCCAGGGCCTTTTAGCGTTAACAGGCCTAGTCCGGCTGGTCCTCGGCGATGCGCAGCAATTCGGCAGGCTTGCGCACCGTCAGATGCCGGTTGCGCGTGGTCAGCAGGCCCGCTTTTTCCCATCCGGTGAGGATGCGGCTGGCGGTATGCAGCGTGGTGCCGGAGATGTCCGCGACGTCTTTGCGCCTGAGCGGGAATTCGATCGCGGTGCCGTCCAGGGTGCTCAGACCCGCCTGGCGCGCAAGGCGCAGCACGGCATGCGCCACGCGCCGCTCGGCGCGCTGGGTCGCCAGTTCGCGCACGCGGTTCTGCACCTCTTGCAGGCGTTTGCCGATGATGCGGATGACGTTGATGCCGATCTGCGGGTAGCGGTGGATAAGCGCGAGCAGTTCGTCCTCGCTCCAGCTGGCTTCGAGCGTTTGCGCGAGCGTGACCGCGTCGGCGGGGTAATGACCGTCGACGAAAAGAGGCAGCGTGCCGAACAGTTCTCCGGGCCCGATAAAGCGCAGCACCACCTGGGCGCCGTCGCTGCCCGACTGGTCGATGCGCACGCCGCCCTCGATGACAGCATGGGCGCGTACGCTTTTGTCGCCCTGGCTGAAGATGCGCACTCCCTGGCCCAGGTGCCGCAATCGCGCGTGCGCGGCGATTGTTGCCAGCGCGTCGGCCGGCAGCCCCTGGAAAAGGTCCATCGAGGCAAGAAGCTGTGGATCGAGTTCACCGGCCGTCATGCGGGCATGTTAGCCGGCCGGCGCGCCAGGCCGAAACCGGGTTGCGCCAGCGCAAACGGAGCAGCCCGGGTCGGTGCTAGAGTGGTACCGGAACGATAACCTTCATCCCGCCGGAACCCAATGCGCAAGCGCACTCCCGATATCCGCATCAAACGGGTCTACGACCCGCCCGAAGAGCAGGACGGCGCGCGCGTCCTGGTGGACCGGCTGTGGCCGCGCGGCTTGAGCAAAGAAGCCGTGGCGCTGTCGCTCTGGCTCAAGGACGTGGCGCCGAGCCCGGAGCTGCGCGCCGGGTTCTGCCACGATCCGCGGCACTGGGAGGAATTTCGCCGCCGCTACTTCGCCGAGCTGGCGGGCAATGGCGGCGAGGCGCTGAGCCAGCTTCTGGCGCTGGCGCAAAACGGCCCCGTGACGCTGCTCTACGCCGCCCGCGATACGGAGCACAACAATGCCGTCGCGCTCGCAAGCTATCTATCCGACTCTATCAAGGGCACGAAATCATGAATCCAGGCACGCAATCCGCCGCTGATCGCCGGGCCGTGCTCATTGCGCAAATCCAGCGGGAAACCGGCATCGACGAGGACATGATCGAGCGTCTCGTGCATGGCTTTTATGCGCGGGTGCGCGAAGACGAAATCATCGGCCCGATCTTCGACGCGAAGATCAAGGACTGGGGGCCTCACCTGGAGCGCATGTGCGAGTTCTGGTCGTCGGTGGCGCTCATGAGCGGGCGCTACCACGGCCAGCCCATGATCAAGCATCTGCCGCTGCCCATCGACGGCCGGCATTTCGACCGCTGGCTGACGCTCTTCGAATCGACCGCGCAGTCGCTTTGTCCGCCCAACGCGGCGTCGCATTTCATCCAGCTTGCGCGGCGCATTGGAGAGAGCCTGGAGCTGGGCATCGCCGGCGCTCAGG
>DAIDKG010000255.1 GCA_027450125.1 Bordetella sp.
TGATCAGGCAGGGCGCCAAGCTGGTCGAGACCGCGCAGGACATCACGGACGAACTGGGGCTGCCCGACCCGGGCGCCCGACCCGCGCCGGCGGCGACCCCGCCCGCCGCGGCGACCGACGCGCCCGGGCATCCGCTGCTCCATGCCCTGGGGCACGATCCCCTGCACCTGGATGCCCTGCAGGCCCGCACCGGCCTGGACACCGCCACGCTGCAGGCGCAATTATTGGAGCTGGAACTGGCCGGGCATATCGCCAGGCTGGACGACGGGCGGTTTCAGCAGCTGGCATCCGGCAAGACCTGATGCATGCAATTGCCGGGCCAAATGCGGCCGCGGCCGCTTTGCGCTATCGTTGGCCCAACTGCCTGTCATACCCCCGGAGCCGAAAATGTCCCTGCCTGCCCGCGTGAAACTTGTCGAGGTCGCACCGCGCGACGGCTTGCAGAACGAGAAAAACTTCATTCCCACCGCAGTCAAGATCGAGCTGATCGAGAGGCTGGCCGATGCCGGGTTTCCCAACGTCGAGTCGGCGTCTTTCGTTTCGCCCAAATGGGTGCCGCAAATGGCCGACGGCGCCCAGGTCATGGCGGGCATACGCCGCAAGCCGGGCACGATCTATTCGGTGCTCACGCCCAACATGAAGGGCTTCGAAGGCGCCCTGGCCGCGCGCGCCGACGAGGTGGTGATCTTCGGCGCGGCCAGCGAGGCTTTTTCGCAGCGGAACATCAACTGCTCGATCGCCGAATCCATCGCGCGCTTCGAACCCGTCGCGCAAGCGGCCAAGGCCGCCGGCATGCGCCTGCGCGGCAGCATCAGCTGCGCGCTGGGCTGCCCTTACCAGGGCGAGGTGCCCGTCGAATCGGTGGTGGATGTGGCGCAGCGCCTGATGGCGCTGGGCTGCGACGAGATCGACGTGGCCGATACCATCGGCGTGGGCACGCCGCTGCTCACCCGCAAGGTCATGAGCGCCGTCACGGCCAAGGTCGATCCGGCGCGCGTCTCGGGCCATTTCCACGACACCTACGGCCAGGCGCTGGCCAACATCCTGGCCTCGCTGGAGACGGGCATCTCGATCTTCCACGCCTCGGTCTCGGGCCTGGGCGGCTGCCCCTATGCCAAGGGCGCCACCGGCAACGTGGCCACCGAGGACGTGGTCTACATGCTGCGCGGTCTGGGCATCGACACCGGCGTGGACTTCGACGCGCTGGTCGACATCGGCCAATGGATCGCCGGCCACCTGGACCGCAAGGGCGGCAGCCGGGCGGGCAACGCGACGGCGGCCAAGCGGGCGGCGTGAGCCGCGCGCCGCAGCCGGGAAAGCCGGCTGCGACAGGCACGGGCCGCGCGATGCGCGGCCTTTTTCATGGCCTCAGGCGAGTGACACCGACACCGGTTCGCCGGCCTCGCAGGCCTCGAGCGCCCGGGCCAGGCGCTGCACGCCCAGCTTCAGCCGCTCCTGGTCGACCGTGACGAAGGACAGGCGCATGGCATGCAGGTCCGCATGCCTGGATGGATCCAGATAAAAGCCCCTGCCGGGCACATAGACCACTTCCTTCTCGATGGCATACGGCAGCAGGCGCGTGGCGTCGATGCCGCCGGTCAGGCGCACCCAGAAGAACATGCCGCCTTCGGGCCTGGCGTAGCTGACCCGGTCGCCCAGGATGCCGGACAGCGCGGCGTCTAGCGCCTCGCAGCGTGCGCCGTAGGCGGCGCGGATGCGGGGCACGTGCTCGTGATAGCGGCCGCCCGCGATGTACTGCGCGGCGATTTCCTGGATCCACACCGGGTTGGACATGTCGTCCGCCGCCTTGGCGCTGACGCAGCGGCGGCGGATCTCGGCCGGCGCGACCAGCCAGCCCACGCGCATGCCCGGCGCCATGGTCTTGGACAGGGTGGATGTGTAGGCCACCCACGGACGCGACCGGGCATCGGCCAGGGCCATGATGGGCGGCACCTTTTCGCCGCCATAGCGCAGCTCGCCGTAGGGGTCGTCCTCGATCAGCAAAAAGCGATGCTTGACCGCCAGCTGCAGCAATTGCAGGCGGCGCTCGCGGCTGACAGTGGCGCCGCCCGGATTGGAGAACGAAGCCACCACCGAGACGATCTTGGGCTTGAGGCGCGCGGCCATCTCGTCGAGCGCGTCGACGTCCACGCCGGCCGACGTGGCGGGCACGCCGTGCACCGCGGCGCCGGTGTAGCGAAACGCCTGGACGGTATTGGGAAAGGCCGGGTCCTCGACGATGACGTTGTCGCCCCGCTCCAGTAGCACGCGCGACAGCAGCGCCATGCCATGCTGCGCGCCGCCCGTGACCATGATCTCGTCGGGCGCGCAGACGATGCCGCGCTCGGCGCAAAGCCCGGTCAGCGCCGCCAGCAGGCCGGGTTGGCCCTCGACGTTGGCGTACTGCAGCAAACCGCGCAGATTGGGCATGACCCGGTCGCAGGCCTCCCGCAGGCCTTCGACGTCGAACAGCTCCGGTGCCGGATAGCCGCCCGAGAGGGATACCGTGCCGGGCCGAGAGGCGTAGGGTGCCAGCGAACGGATGGGCGGGACGTAGATTTCCTTGAAGGGATCGGCGAAAACGTAATTCGGCGCGTCTGGGGACATGAGGGCGGGCGAGTAGGGACAAACGCGTAGGATAATGATCCCGTTCCCGGTTACCCGCAACACCCCGCACGGCGGCGTTGCGCATCCGCTTTCACGCCCGCTTTCACGCCATGACCGACGCCACGTCCTTGCCTTCCTCCGACGATACGCTTGCCGCGCGCCTGGCGGCCATCCGCGCGCGCATGGCCGCCGCCTGCGCGCGCGCAGGCCGGACCGCCGACAGCGTGGCGCTGCTGCCGGTGAGCAAGACCTTCGGCGTCGACCTGATCCGCGAAGCGGCCGGCCTGGGCCTGACCCGCTTCGGCGAAAACAAGACCCAGGAAATCCGCCAGAAGGCCGGCCCCCTGGCCGACCTGGGGCTGCAATGGGTGCTGATCGGCCACTTGCAGACCAACAAGGCCAAGGAAGCCGCGCGCGACGCCGCCGAGGTGCAATCGCTGGACCGCCTGGAACTGGCCCAGGCACTGCAGCGCCGCCTCGAACTGGAAGGCCGCTCCCTGGACGTGCTGGTACAAGTCAAGACCTCGCCCGAGGACAGCAAATCCGGCCTGCCGCCCGCCGAGCTGGCCGGCTTCCTGCGCACCGTGGCCCGCGACTATCCGGCCTTGCGTGTCAAGGGATTGATGACCCTGGCGGTCAACGCCGACGATCCGCAGGCCGTGCGCGCCTGCTTTCGCCAGCTGCGCGAGTTGCGCGACAGCGTGCGCGGCGAGGGCATCGCCGGCATCGAGCTGGACCGCCTGTCCATGGGCATGAGCGGCGATTTCGAGCTGGCCATCGAAGAAGGCTCGACCGAAGTCAGGATAGGCAGCGCGCTGTTCGGTGCCCGCCACTATCCCGCATAGGGCTGTTCACGGCAAGCGCCTCCAGGCGCGCCCGGCTTGCGCGCCATGGCGGATTCGCGCAACATCGCCGCATCGATACTCCCAGGAAGCCGGCCATGTTCGACGAAGCAGAAGCAGATCCGAGTCTGGCCAGGAAAGTCTTCGACCTTCAGGAACCCCACCTGCGCGTGGCCTTGCTGAATGCGCAATACAGGCTGCTGAACCGCGCGGACCGGACCCTGCTCGTGGTCGTCGCCGGCATCGCCGGCACGGGCAAGGGCGACGCCGTCAATCTCATGAACGAATGGATGGATC
>DAIDKG010000256.1 GCA_027450125.1 Bordetella sp.
GCGAGCGCACCCAGCGCCAGCGGCACGGCCAGGTCGTTTTTCTTGAGGACTGCGTGGGCGAAGGGTGCCGCGCCGGCCGCGAGCAGCGCCGCGACAGCCAGGGAAGCCAGCAGCACCAGTCCGAGCGCACGCCGGATCGTGGGGCGGACGGCCGCGGTGCGGCTGGAAGCCATGTCCATGGCGATCTGGCGCGTCAGCGCTTGATCCATGCCCAGCCGGCCGAATCCGGCCAGCGCCACCATGATGCTGAACACGATATAAAAGCGCCCGGTGTCGACCACGCCCAGCGCGGCGGCGACCAGCAGATGAAAACCATAGCGGCTCGGCAGGTCAAGCAGGCGCACGCCCAGGCTGACGAGCGAGCCGCGGATGATGGAGCGGCCTTGCGCGCGGGACGAGGGTTTGGCGTCCATGCCGGTTCGGTCGGGCCGCTTGCGCTTATTGCGGCGTCGCGCCGTGGATGACCAGCAGCGTCACGCTCTGCGGCGGCAGCACGCAATGCATGCGGCCATCGGCGTAGCCCCGGTCGGGCAGGCGGGAGATGGCGTTGTCGGCCAACTGCCAGGCCTGCGCGCTGCCGTGGTCGGCGAAATGATCGAGCGCGACGGTGACATCGGCTGCGCGGTCGAGCTGCTTGTTGATGACGGCGATCGTCATGGCGCCGTCGCGGCTGCGCAATGCGGCGAAGGAGGACACCTGGTCCGGATCGGGCACGGTATCGGCGATGCTGGTGGCGCCGAACCCCGAGCCCTTGCCGTCGTAGTTGCGGTAGAGCTTGAACGCCTTGTAGACCGGCGTGGCAGGAGCGGGCGTGCCCCAGCGCGTGGCGATATCGAGCCCCTCGCGGCCGAAGATGCCGAGCAGGTCCGCCTGCGTGGTGGCCCCGTTCATGGAGGCATCCGCGCCCCAGCTGTATTCGGTGAGCGCGATCGGCGTGCCGGGGTAGTAGTAGGTGTCCACCCACCTGCGCATGCGCGGAATCAGGTCCACCACGCTGTTGATCCAGGTCGGATCCTTGTAGTTCGGGTCCCACAGATCGCGCGTGGAGCGGTTGCGCGCCAGTTCGATAGCGGGCGTATCGGCCTTGTCCGTCTCGCTGTACTCGTCGCTTTGGGGGTAGAAGTGCAGGCTGAAGACGTCGATGGGGTGCCCGGCCTGCTTCCATTGCGCGAGCAGCCAGGGCACGTAGTCCATGCCGTGGGTTTCGTGCTGTCGATCGGGCGCGTGCTTCAGGCCGTGCTCGATCGCGTATTGCTGGTCGAAGCCGCTGTAGCGGTAGCCTTGCCAGCCCCATTCCTCCGGCGCCACGACCAGCGCCTTGGGATCGGCCGCCTTGACGGCGCGCGAATAGGCGATCACCTTGGCCGCGATTTCGCTGGCGTGGGCCCCCACCGGATGGATGTCGCGATGGATGAGTTGCCAGAGGCTGGGCTCGTTGTCCATCAGGTAGTAGCGCTCGTGGCCGGCGTGGGCGGGGCCGAATTTGCGCACAAGTTCCTCGACGCGCTTTTCCTCGCTTTGCGGGGCGTGCGGCACCGAGGCGTCGTCAGGATCGTTGCCGACGATCGGCTGGCCGTATTGATCGATGCCATTGCCGGCATCGGTCAGGCCGCTGGGATCGTGGGCTTCTTGCGGCCCGTACTTGGAAATCGAGAAACTGGCCAGCGGCCTGCGGTCCGGTCCGAGCTTGGCCACGCGCCCCATCATCGGGATGGTGAGCATGGGAACGGCTCCTGCGGCCTGGGTGAGCGCGACGAAGCGCGCGCCGAACTGATCGTTGATGTCGTCCGGATTGACCGGCAGGCTTTCGAAATACCAGTCTTTGCCGGCGTTGCGCGCATCCAGCCGCCAGTTGTAGGCCGAGGCGCTGTTGCCGCCCGAACGGTTGATCGGCACGCGCAGGTCTTGCAGCGTCTGCGTCGTGGCAAAGCTCAGCCCGTAGATCAGCGGGCTGATCGGATGGCGGTTGGCCGCGGCATCGATCGCGATGCGCACCGGCAGCGGCGGGTCTTGCGGGGCAGGGGCGCTCAGGGCCAGGCCGGGCCAGAGCAGGGTCGCGGCCAGGGCCTGGGCGCTACGGTGTCTGAGGTTCATGCTGCGAATTTCCTGGGCCGACGGCCTTGCCCTCCAGCCCGCTCACGCGCCAAACATAGGCGAAGATCGCCAGGATGATCGCGCTTTCTCCGGGCGTGAGCGTCGGCGGGTAGAAGAAGGAGATCACCAGGACGTAGACGAGGTAGTCCGCGAGGGCGCCGAGAAAATCGTCTTCCACCTCGGTGCGCAGGCGCCGGTAGAAGAACAGGCCGCGCAACTCGATGAAGAGAAACAGCAGGGCCCCGAGCAGGCCATACTCGAAGATGACGCCCAGCCAGGTAATGTCGGCCAGGAAAAAGAAGTGGTGGAAGTAGGCGATCAGGCTGTCCTGGCTGGTGGGGCTGATGGTGCCCACCCCGAGTATCCAGCGCAGCGGGCTGTTGCCCAGGAACTGGAGCGCGGTCTGCAGGGTGACCAGGCGCACGTCCAGGCCGCTGGAGGCGCTGGTGCTGAAGGTGGTGGCCAGGTAGCCGAAAGAGAAAATGACGACGAACGCGACCGGCGCGAGCACCGCCAGTCCCACCTTGACCGCCGGCCGCGCCCAGCGCAGGGAGTTGATGGCCACCACGCCGAGGATGCCGATGACCATGGCGCGCGTCTTGACGATCAGCAGAGTGACGGCAAATACGACCAGGGCGTAGGCCAGGTAGCGCAGGCTGCGTTCGAAAAAGGCCCTGCGATAGCAGAAGAACAGCGCGATGATGGGGAAGTACATCGACATGCGAATGCGATGGCCGCGATTGTCGGCGGTAAAGAGGGGCGAGTTGCCGACTACGTACGAGGTCTGGTACCAACTGCTGGGGATCACGGCCCAGAGCACGATCAGCGCGACCACGACGGCCACGGCCAGGTAGATGAAACCGCGCTCCAGTTCGTGCAGCGTCGGCTGCAGCAGCAGCAGCAGGGCCAGGAACGAGAAGAAATACAGCAGAGGCAGCAGCTTGACCTGCGCGGTGATGCTGGTGAAGAACCCTTCGTGGAAATAGAACACCGCGGAAAAGCTGGGCAGCAGCAGCAGCCAGAAGAAACTGACCAGCAGCTGCCGGGTCATGGGAAAGCGCGC
>DAIDKG010000257.1 GCA_027450125.1 Bordetella sp.
GCTCGATGCCATGCTCGCGGCGGTGGGCATGAACCGCCAGGACGACGTGTTCATCGCCAATGTGATCAAGTGCCGGCCGCCGGGCAACCGCAACCCCACGCCGCAAGAGATCGCCGCTTGCAGTCCGTATCTGATGCGGCAGATCGAATTGCTCAGGCCGGAGCGCATCTTGGTGCTGGGCCGCTTTGCCGCCCAGGCCCTGCTCGAAACTGATGCCACCATAGGCAGCCTGCGCGGCCGCGTCCATACTGTGCGTGCGGGCGGGCGCGACATTCCCGCAGTGGTGAGCTATCACCCCGCCTATTTGCTGCGCAGCCCGTCGGAAAAGGCACGCAGCTGGCAGGATCTGAGGCTGGCCGCGACGCTGTGAGCGGGCCTGTCCGGGTTCGCGGGCGGCCTGGCCCTATTCGGGCGGCGAGGGGCGATCAGTCTTTTTCGTCCAGCGCCTTTCCGTGCCCGGTCAGGCCGATCTCGCGCTGCAGTTCAGGGCAGGCCTTCATGTTGCGCCGGCTCCAGGCCATGAAGACCAGCATCAGCACGAAGACGATCAGGCCGAACAGGACGATGATCACGTTGATCGGCAGCTTGAGCCACAGCAGCAGCGTATAGACGGCCACCATGACCAGGATGTTGATCTGTTCGTTGAAGTTCTGCACGGCGATGGAATGTCCGGCGGAAAGCAGCACATGGCCGCGATGCTGGAGCAGCGCATTCATGGGCACCACGAAGAATCCGGCCAGGGCGCCCACCGCCAGCAGCAGCACGTAGACGCTCCAGGGCGAGTAGGCCAGCGGCATGAACAGCACCACCAGCCCCATCAGGGCGCCGACGGGCAGCACGCAGAGCGTGCGCGACAAGGGGATGCGTCCGGCCAGGATGGCGCCCACGATGGTGCCGGCCGCGGCCACGCCCATGAGGATGGAGGCCTGATCGAGGCGGTAGCCCAGATGACGCTTGCCCCATTCGATGACGATCAGTTGCAACGTGGCGCCGGCGCCCCAGAACAGCGTGGTCACCGCCAGCGAGATCTGCCCCAGCTTGTCCTTCCACAACACCCGCACATAACCGCTGAACGAGCGCATCAGCTTGACCGGGTTCTTCTGCTGGCGCGGATAGCGCACATGGGTCTGGGGGATGAGCAGATTGCACAAGGCGGCCACCAGGTAGACCGCGGCGATCGCCAGGATGGCGCCTTCGGCGGGCGTATGCACGATCTTGCCGAAAAAGAAATGATGCAGCAGCACGTCGGAGACGCGCGGCGAAATCAGGAGTCCGCCCAGCATGGTGCCGATGATGATGGACAGCACGGTCAGGCCTTCGATCCAGCTGTTGCCCTTGACCAGCAGTTCGGGCGGCAGCATTTCCGTGACGATGCCGTACTTGGCCGGCGAGTAGGCCGCCGCGCCCACGCCCACCACCGCATAGGCCACGCAGACCAGGTTGGGCTGGTATGCGTGGGTCAGGCCCACGCTGGCGTAACAGAACATGAGCAGGCATCCGCCGACCTTGAGCGCATTGGTCAGGAACATGACCCTTCCCTTGGGGAAGGAATCCGCAAACGCGCCCACGAAAGCGGCCAGCAGGACGTATGCCAGGGCGAAGGACCACTTCATGAAGGGCGCCATCCATCCCGGCCCCTGCAGCTCGATGATCAGGGCGATGGCCGCAATGAACAGCGCGTTGTCCGCCAGGGAAGAAAAAGCCTGGGCGGCCATGACCAGATAAAACCCACGTTTCAAATCGTTTGTCCCCGCCTGCGACCTGCCTGGATCATGGCCAGGAACGGATCGTGCAAGTAATGCAAAAAAGTGTGAGCGAGTATAGCCCCTCGCCTGGGGTATCATAGCTACGCAGCACGCCGGCCCCGGGACATGCACCCAGAGGGCCGGTTTCGTATTCGCGCGGCGCGCCTGCCCCGCGCGGTTTCCTGGTCGATCACACCTGTTCCGTTTTCCAAAAAGTGCGACTCACCCAGCTCAAACTCGCCGGCTTCAAGTCTTTCGTCGATCCCACCGTCATCCCCGTGCCCAGCCAGATGGTCGGCGTGGTCGGGCCCAACGGTTGCGGCAAATCCAACATCATCGACGCGGTGCGCTGGGTCCTGGGCGAGGCCAAGGCCTCGGAGCTGCGCGGCGAGTCCATGCAGGACGTGATCTTCAACGGCTCGGGCAACCGCAAGCCGGCCGCGCGCGCCTCGGTCGAGATGGTCTTTGACAACAGCGAGGGCCGGGCGGCAGGCCAGTGGAGCAGCTACGCCGAGATCGCCGTGCGCCGCGTGCTCACGCGCGACGGCACCAGCAGCTACTTCATCAACAACCAGCAGGTGCGCCGGCGCGACATCCACGACATTTTCCTGGGCACCGGCCTGGGAGCGCGGGGCTACGCCATCATCGGCCAGGGCATGATCAACCGGCTGATCGAAGCCAAGCCCGAGGAGCTGCGGGTCTTCCAGGAGGAGGCCGCCGGCGTGTCGCGCTACAAGGAGCGCCGCCGGGAAACCGAGAACCGGCTGTCCGATACGCGCGAGAACCTGACCCGCGTCGAAGACATCCTGCGCGAACTGGGCAGCCAGCTCGAAAAGCTGGAATCCCAGGCCGAAGTGGCGCAGCAATACCGCGACCTGCAGGCCGACGGCGAGAAAAAGCAGTTCGCCCTGTGGTTCCTGAAGGAAAGCGGCGCGCGCGGCGAGCGCGAGAAAAAGAGCCAGGAGATGATCCAGGCGCAGAACAATCTGGAGTCGGCCATTGCCGCGTTGCGCTCCGGCGAAGCCGCGCTGGAATCGCGCCGCCAGGCGCATTACGCGGCCAGCGATGCTTTGCACGCCGCGCAGGGCAGGCTGTACGAAGCCAACGCGCAGGTGGGCACGCTGGAGGCCGAGATCCGCCACGTGGTCGATTCGCGCAACCGTCTGCAGGCCCGGCGCGACCAGCTCAATGCCCAGATCGCCGAATGGACGGCGCAGCGCGAACACTGCGTCGAGCAGATCGCGCAGGCCGAGCTGGACCTGGCCGAGGGACAGGCCAGGACCGAAGAAGCGCGCGTGCAGGCCGAGGCGGCCCAGGCAGACCTGCCTTCGGTCGAGGCGCGCGTGCGCGAGGCGGCCTCGGGCCGCGACGAAATGCGCGTGGCCCTGTCCAAGGTCGAGCAGAACCTGGCTCTGGCCGCGCAGACGCAACGCGATGCCGACCGCCAGCTGCAGGCCCTGGAGCAGCGCCGCGAACGCCTGCAGCAGGAGTTGCGCGAGATCGACGCGCCCGACGCGGCACGCCTGGAACAACTGGCCGGTGACAAGGCTGCCGGCGAAGATCAACTGGCGCAGGCGCAAACCGAGCTGTCGGCGCTGGAAGCGCGTCTGCCCCAGGCCGACGCCGAGCGCGGCCGGGCGCAAGAGGCCGTGCAACGCGACGCCGAGGCCCTGGCCCGCCTGGAAGCGCGCCTGGCCGCGCTGCTGAAACTGCAGGAAGATGTGCAGAAGCAGGGCGCGCTCGAACCCTGGCTGGCCAGGCACGAGCTGGCCGGCCTGTCGCGCCTGTGGCAGAAGCTGCACGTCGAACCGGGCTGGGAAACCGCCATCGAAGCCGTGCTGCGCGAGCGCATGGCGGCGCTGGAAGTGCGCAGCCTGGACTGGGCGCGCGCCTTTGCCGACGACGCGCCGCCCGCGCGCCTGGCCTTCTATCAAACGCCACCCGCGGCCCCAGCGCCAGCGGCGCCGGCGGGCCTGACGCCGCTGGCCAGCCTGCTGCGCATCAGCGATCCCGATCTGCGTGCGCTGCTCAACGATTGGCTGCGCAACGTCTACACCAGCAACGACCTGGCCCAGGCCCTGGCGGCCCGCGCCACGCTGCCTGCGGGCGCGGCCCTGGTGGTCAAGGCCGGCCATTTGGTCGACGCACACAGCGTGCGGTTCTACGCGCCCGACTCGGAACAGGCGGGCCTGCTGGCGCGCCAGCAGGAAATCGAAAACCTGCAGCGCGAGATCAAGGCGCAGCAGCTCATCGCCGACCAGGCCCGCGCCGCAGCCGCGCGCGCCGAAAGCGCCTGGCAGCAGGCTTCGCAGGCGGTCGGCCCGGCCCGCACGCGGGTGGCCGAGATCACGCGCCGGGTGCACGATATCCAGCTCGAGCATTCGCGCCTGCAGCAGCAGGCCGAACAGTCGGGCGAGCGCGCCTCGCGCCTGAACGAAGACCTGGCCGAGATCGCTGCGCAGGAGGAAGACCTGCGCGCCACGCGCGAAGATGCCGAGGCGCGTTTCTAGGCGCTGGACGGCGAACTGGCCGAGCACCAGTCGCGCTTTGCCGATGCCGAGATATCGGGCGAGGATCTGGCTGCGCAGGCGGAGGCCGCGCGTGCGCGCCTGCGCGAGCTCGAGCGTGCCGCGCAGGAAGCCGAGTTCGCCGCCCGCGGCATCCAGGCGCGCATCGACGACCTCAGGCGCAATATGCAGCTGGCCGCCGACCAGAGCCAGCGCGCCCAGTCCGAGCTGGAGCACCTGCAGCGCGATCTGGCCGAGCTCGATGCCTCGGCCTCGCAGGCCGGCCTGCAGGAAGCCCTGGAAATCCGGGCCGAGCGCGAGGAGGCGCTGGCCCTGGCGCGCCAGGAACTGGACAATCTTTCCGCCTTGCTGCGCGGCGCCGACGAAGAGCGCATGCAGCAGGAGCGCGCGCTCGAGCCGCTGCGCGCCCGCATCACCGAGCTGCAGCTCGAGGAGCAGGCCGCGCGCCTGGCCGAGGAGCAGTTCACCGAACAGCTGAACAACCGCGAAGTCGACCGCGAGGTGCTGGGTCGCGAACTGGCCGCCATGCCCGACGAGTGGCGCCGCGCCAATTGGCTGCAGTCCGAGGTGGGGCGCATCTCGCGCCAGATCGACGCGCTGGGCCCGGTGAACCTGGCCGCGCTCGACGAGCTCACCAGCTCGCGCGAGCGCAAGGGTTTCCTGGACGCGCAGCAGGCCGACCTGACCACGGCCATCGATACGCTGGAGGACGCCATCCGCAAGATCGACCGCGAAACGCGCGACCTCCTGCAGCAGACGTTCGACACCGTCAACGGCCACTTCGGCGAACTGTTCCCGCGCCTGTTCGGCGGCGGCGAGGCAAAGCTCAGCATGACCGGCGACGAGATCCTGGATGCCGGCGTGCAGGTGATGGCGCAGCCGCCGGGCAAGCGCAACAGCACCATCCACCTGCTGTCGGGCGGCGAAAAGGCGCTCACGGCCACCGCCCTGGTGTTCGCGCTGTTCAAGCTCAATCCCGCCCCCTTCTGCCTGCTGGACGAAGTGGACGCGCCGCTGGACGACGCCAACACCGAGCGCTACGCCAACCTGGTCAGTGCCATGAGCGAGCAGACGCAGTTCCTTTTCATCTCGCACAATAAAATCGCGATGCAGATGGCCAAGCAGCTGGTCGGCGTTACCATGCAGGAGCAAGGGGTTTCCCGCATCGTGGCGGTGGATATCGATTCGGCGGTACAGATGGCCGCCGCAGCCTGACCGTTAGGGCATAGCGACATGAGTGAATTGCAGATAGGTCTGATCGCGCTGGGCGTGTTGTTCATCCTGCTGGTGTTGGGCTTCAACTGGTGGCAGGACCATCGGGTGCGGCGCAAGATGCAGGTGCATTTTCCCGGCAGCGAGCAGGATCCCCTGCTGGGCGACGACAAACCGCGTCCGCAGGGTTCGACGGCGTCTTCGCCGTCGGTGATGGCGATGCGCCGCGAACCGGGCATGGGCTCGGGCAGCAACGAAACGGGGGTTCCCGTCGCGGACGACGGCGACGACCAGCAGGAGCCGGATCCGGCCTGCGAGGTCGTCATCGATATCCGTTTCGGCGCACCGGTGCGCGGTGCCGACCTGCAGTCCGCGCTGATCGGCTTTCACAAGGCCGGCCGCAAGGCGGTGCGGGTGTTCGCCGAGACCGACACGCAGCGTCATCGCGCCCGGCTGCGCCCCGACGAATCCTACGTCTCGCTGCAGCTGGCGGTGCTGCTGGCCAATCGCAGCGGCCCGCTCACGGCCATCGAATGGTCCCAGGCCTGGTCCCGCGCGCAAGACCTGTCCGAGCGTTTCGAAGGCACCATGGAAGGGCCCGATCAGCAGGTGGTGCTGGAGCTGGCCGCCAGGCTGGACGACGCCTGCGCCGCCCTGGATACCCAGGTCGGACTGACCCTGTCGATGCCGGCGCCGCAGCCCATGGTGCAGATCATCGGCGCGGCCCAGAGCCTGGGTTTCGTGGCCGACGGCATCCGCCTGGTCTGGCTGTCCGAACAAAACCAGGTGTGTTTCACGCTGCTGCGCGCCGACGGCGGCGCGATGGAAACCGGCACGGGCGTGACCGACCGTCTTTACCTGTTGCTCGACGTGCCGTGCAGCCCGGCCGATCCGCGCGCTTTCGGCCGTATGGTGGATGTGGGCCGCGACCTGGCCTCGCGCCTGGGGGCCGACCTGGTCGATGACCACGGCAAGCCCCTGGTCGAAGGTGCCGAGGCCAGCATCGACGAGCGCCTGCAGGTACTGTTCCAGCAGTTGGACCAGGCCGGCCTCACGGCCGGCGGCGATCGCGCGCTGCGGGTGTTCGCGTGAGCGTGCCCGCCAGCGGGCTGCCCCCCGACGGGAGCGGCCCCGCTCAGCGGGTTGCGGCGCTGCGACGCGAGATCGACGAACACAACGTCCGCTATTACGTTCACGACGAGCCGTCGATATCGGACGCCGACTACGACGCGCTGATGCGCGAGTTGCAGGCCCTGGAAGCCGAGCATCCCGAACTGCTGACATCCGATTCGCCCACGCAGCGCGTAGGCGCCGCGCCGCTGGCCGGATTCGGCAGCGTGCGCCACGCGGTGCCCATGCTGTCGCTGGGCAATGCCTTCGAGCCCGAGGAGGTTCACGCTTTCGACCGGCGCGTGACCGATACGCTGCGCGGCGCGGGCATGCTGGGCATAGACGCGCCCGCGGCGTATTTCTGCGAACTCAAGCTGGACGGCCTGGCGATCAATCTGCGTTACGAGAGCGGCGAGTTGGTGCAGGCCGCCACGCGCGGCGACGGCCAGGAGGGCGAGGACGTCACGGCCAATATCCGCACCATCCGCGCCATCCCGCTGCGCCTGCAGGGCACGCCGCCGCGCGTGCTGGAGGTGCGCGGCGAGGTGCTCATGAACCGCGCCGACTTCGAGCGCCTGAACCAGGCGCAGGCCGCGCGCGGCGACAAAGTCTTCGTCAATCCCCGCAATGCCGCGGCGGGCAGCCTGCGCCAGCTCGACCCGCGCATCACCGCCCAGCGGCCTCTGCGCTTTTTCGCCTACGGTTGGGGCGAAATCCGCGGCGTGCCGGGCGACGCCGCTGCGGGGGAGGCCGATCTGCCCCGCGATACGCATGGCGGCATGCTGCAGTGGCTGGCCGACTTCGGCGTGCCGGTCAACGCCAGGCATAACCGCCTGGTCCTGGGGGCAGCCGGTTTGCTGGATTTCTATGCGCATGTCGGTGGCATCCGTCCCGGCCTGCCCTACGATATCGACGGCGTGGTCTACAAGGTCGATGCGCTGGCCGCCCAGAAGGTGCTGGGTTTCGTCGCCCGCGCTCCCCGCTTCGCCGTGGCCCACAAGTTTCCGGCCGAGGAGGCCACGACGCAGCTGCTGGACATCGAAGTCCAGGTGGGCCGCACGGGAGCGATCACACCCGTGGCGCGCCTGGCGCCCGTGTTCGTGGGCGGTGTCACCGTCACCAACGCCACGCTGCACAACGAGGACGAGGCGCGGCGCAAGGACGTGCGCGTGGGCGACACGGTGATCGTGCGCCGCGCCGGGGACGTGATCCCCGAGGTGGTGGCCTCCCTGCCCGACAAGCGCGTGACCGGTGCCTTGCCCTTCACCATGCCACATACCTGCCCGGTGTGCGG
>DAIDKG010000258.1 GCA_027450125.1 Bordetella sp.
GTCAACGGCATCGTGCAAAAGCGGCTGTTCACCGAAGGCGGCGAGGTCAAGGCCAATCAGCAGCTCTACCAGATCGATCCGGCCCTCTACCAGGCCCAGTACGACAGCAGCAAGGCCGCGCTGGCCAAGGCCGTCGCGACACAGCGCTCGGCCGCCGCGCTGGCCGAGCGCTACAAGCCCCTGGTCCAGAGCCATGCCGTGAGCCGCCAGGCCTACGACGATGCCGTGGCCGCGGCCCAGCAGGCCGCCGCCGACGTGCTGGCGGCCAAGGCCGCAGTCGAAACCGCGCACGTCAATCTGGTCTACACCAAGGTGCTTTCGCCCATCAGCGGCATCATCGGCCGCTCGAGTGTGACCGAAGGGGCGCTGGTCACCGCCAACCAGGCCAATCCCATCGCCACGGTCCAGCAGATCGACCCCATGTACGTCGACGTGGCCCAGTCCAGCACGCAGCTGCTGCGCCTGAAGCAGGCCCTGGCCGACGGCCGGATCAAGAGCAGCAACGGCAAGGAGGCCGAGGTCAGGCTCACGCTGGAGGACGGCACGCCGTATCCGCTGCCCGGCAAGATGGAATTTTCGGAAGTCACGGTCGATCCGACCACCGGCTCGGTCATCGTCCGGGCACTCTTCCCCAATCCCGACCATATGCTCCTGCCCGGCATGTTCGTGCGCGCCACCCTGAGCGACGGCGTGGCGCCCCAGGGGCTGCTCGTGCCGCAGCGCGGGGTCACGCGCGACCAGCGCGGCGATCCCACCGTGCTGATGCTGACCCCCGACAACAAGGTGGAGCTGCGCGTCATCAAGACCGATCGCGCCATCGGCAATCAGTGGCTGGTGACCGGCGGCCTGAAGGCCGGCGACCGCGTCATCGTCGAGGGCGTGCAGCGCGTGCGGCCGGGCGTCGTGGTCAATCCGCAGCAATGGAAGCCATCCGCTCCCGTGCAGGTCGAGATCCAGGGTAAGGTCCAGGGCCAGGCCGCGCAGCAAGCGCAGTAAGGGGAGCCGATCATGGCCAAGTTTTTCATCGACCGGCCGGTCTTCGCCTGGGTCATCGCCATTGTGCTGATGCTGGCGGGCCTGCTGTCCATCCACACCATGTCGGTGGCGCAGTATCCCAGCATCGCGCCGCCGTCCATCGCCATCCAGGCCACCTATCCTGGCGCCTCGGCCCAGACCGTGCAGGACGCGGTGGTGCAGGTGATCGAACAGCAGATGAGCGGCATCGATCACCTCGAGTACATGTACTCCGAGAGCAACGGCGACGGCAGCATGACCATCACGCTGACCTTCGCGCAGGGCACCAACCCCGACATCGCGCAGGTGCAGGTACAGAACAAGCTGTCGCTGGCGCAGCCTCTGCTGCCGCAGGAAGTGCAGCAGCAGGGCCTGCGGGTCACCAAGGCCACCAAGAACTTCCTGATCGTTGCGGCTTTCATTTCGCGCAACGGCTCCATGAACAGGGCCGACCTGGCGGACTACGTTGCTTCGTACGTGCAGGATCCGATCAGCCGCACCGAGGGCGTGGGCGACTTCCAGCTGTTCGGTTCGCCCTATGCCATGCGCATCTGGCTGGATCCGACCAAGCTGGCGGGCTACAAGCTCACGGCCATCGACGTATCCAATGCCATCAAGGACCAGAACGTCCAGATCGCCGCGGGCCAGCTGGGCCAGCAGCCGGCCTTGCCCGGCCAGCAGCTCACCGCCACGGTGGTCGGCCCCTCGCGCCTGAACACGCCCCAGGAGTTCGGCAAGATCCTGCTCAAGGTCAACCCCGACGGTTCGCGGGTGCTGCTGCGCGACGTGGCGCGCATCGAACTGGGCGCGCAGATCTACAGCATCGATACCGCCTACAACGGCCAGCCGGCCGCGGGCCTGGCCATCAAGCTGGCGCCGGGCGCCAATGCGCTCGATACCGTGCAGAACGTGCGCAACACCATCAACCGCCTCAAGCCGTTCTTCCCGCCGGGCATGGACGTGGTCTATCCCTACGACACCACGCCCTTCGTGAGGCTGTCCATCGACGACGTGGTCAAGACGCTGATCGAGGCCATCGTCCTGGTGTTCCTGGTGATGTATCTGTTCCTGCAGAACATCCGCGCCACGCTGGTGCCGACGCTGGCGGTGCCGGTGGTGCTGCTGGGGGCCTTCGCCGTGCTCAACGCGTTCGGCTACACCATCAACACGCTCACCATGTTCGGCATGGTGCTGGCCATCGGCCTGCTGGTCGATGACGCCATCGTGGTGGTGGAAAACGTCGAGCGGGTCATGCACGAGGAGCACCTCACGCCATTGCAGGCTACGCGCAAGTCCATGCAGCAGATCACCGGCGCGCTGGTCGGCATCGCCATGGTGCTGGCGGCGGTGTTCATTCCCATGGCCTTCTTCGGCGGCGCCACCGGCGTGATCTACCGGCAGTTTTCCATCACTATCGTGTCCTCCATGGCTCTGTCCGTGCTGGTGGCGATCGTGTTCACGCCGGCGTTGTGCGCCACCATCCTGCATCCGCCTTCGCATGCGCCGCGCCGGGGTTTCTTCGGCTGGTTCAACCGCAGTTTCGAGCGGGCCAGCAACAACTACGGCGCCGCCGTGTCGCGGGTGTTGGGCAAGGTCAAGCGCGTGTACCTGATCTACGCGCTGATCGTGCTGGGCATGGCCTATCTGTTCGCGCACATCCCCACGTCGTTCCTGCCCGACGAAGACCAGGGCATCCTGTTCGCCCAGGTATCGGCGCCGCCGGGCGCGACCACCGAGCGTACGCGCAGCTCCGCCAACCAGGCCATCAACTACCTGCTCAACCAGGAAAAGGATGTCGTGCAATCCGCGTTCCTGGTCACGGGCTTCAATTTTGGCGGCCGCGGCCAGAACGCGGCCATCATATTCATCAAGCTCAAGGACTGGAAATATCGCAGGGCCTCCAGCATGCACGCGGCCGCGATCGCGGCGCGGCTCAATGCCGTGTTCGCCAGGGACATCCACGATGCCCAGATCGCCGTGTTCGCCCCGCCCGCCGTGATGGAGCTGGGTAACGCTACGGGCTTTGACTTCATGCTCGAAGATCAGGCCGGCCTGGGCCACCAGGCGCTGCTGGCGGCGCGCAACCAGCTGCTGGCCGAGGCCATGCACGATCCCAAGCTGATGGCCGTGCGGCCCAACGGCATCGAAGACGCGGCGCAATACAAGTTGAACATCGATCGCGAAAAGGCCATGGCCCTGGGCGTATCGGTCGCCGACCTGGACAACGTGCTGTCCATCGCCTGGGGGTCGTCCTACGTGAACGACTTCATCGACCGCGGCCGGGTCAAGAAAGTCTTCCTCATGGGCGATGCCAGCGGCCGGATGCTGCCGCAGGACCTGGACAAATGGTATGTGCGCAACGCCAGCGGCGGCATGGTCCCGTTCTCGGCGTTTTCCAGCGGCACCTGGCAGTTCGGTCCGGAAAAACTCAACCGCTACAACGGCGTGCCGGCCTTCGAGATCCAGGGCATGCCCGCGCCCGGGTACAGCTCGGGCGAGGCCATGTCCGAGATGGAGCACATCGCCGCCAAGCTGCCCAAGGGCATAGGCTACGAATGGACCGGCCTGTCGTATGAAGAAAAGGCGGCCGGCCAGCAGGCGCCGGCGCTCTACGCCATTTCCCTGCTCGTGGTGTTCCTGTGCCTGGCAGCGCTGTACGAAAGCTGGAGCATTCCCACGGCGGTGATGCTGGTGGTGCCGCTGGGTGTGGTCGGCGCGCTGCTGGCCACGCTGCTGCGGGGCCTGTCCAACGATGTCTACTTTCAGGTGGGCCTGCTTACCACCGTGGGCCTGGCGGCCAAGAACGCCATCCTGATCG
>DAIDKG010000259.1 GCA_027450125.1 Bordetella sp.
CGAGGCGGCGCAGCGCGCCGACCTGGTGATGCTGGCCACGCCGGTAGGCAGCCTGGGTGGATTGCTGGCCCAGATGCGCGCGCATCTGAAACCGGGCATCGTGCTGACCGACGCCGGCAGCACCAAGGCCGAAGTGGCGCGCGCCGCGCGCCAGGCGCTGGGCCAGGACATCGGGTGCTTCGTGCCGGGCCACCCCATCGCCGGGGGCGAGCGCACGGGGCCGGATGCCGCCGATGCCGATCTGTACCGGGATCGCAACGTCGTGCTGTGCCCGTTGCCGGAAAACGCGCCGCAGGCGATCGATCTGGTGCGCCAGGTGTGGCGGGACTGCGGGGCGCGCCTGATCGAGATGGACGCCGACCTGCACGACCTCATGCTGGCCTCGGTAAGCCACATTCCTCATTTTCTCTCGGCCGCATACATGGCGCAGGTAGCCGGCGAGCCGGATGCCGAGCAACGCCTGGGCCTGGCGGGCTCGGGCTTTCGCGATTTCACGCGCATTGCGGCGGGTTCTCCCGAAATGTGGCGCGATATTTTCTTATCGAATCGTCCGGCCATGCAGGCCGAGCTGCGTGCGGTGCGCGCCGTGCTGGACCAGGCCGAGCGGGCCCTGGCGGCCGGCGACGGCGCCGCGCTGCTGGAGCTGCTGCAGCGCGCCTCGCGCGCGCGCCGCGATTGGCGGCTCGGATCAACGGAGTCGTCATGACGCATGAATTTTTCGACCTGCCGCGCGCGGTCCGGGCCCAGGGCGCCGTGGCGCTGCCGGGCTCCAAGAGCATCTCCAACCGCGTGCTGCTGCTGTCCGCGCTGGCCGAGGGCAGCACGGAAATTTCCGGCCTGCTCGATTCCGACGACACCCGGGTCATGCTGGCTGCACTGCGCCAGTTGGGCATCCCGATCGAGGAGTTGGGCCAGGGCAGCGCGCGCGTTCGGGGCGCCGCATCCTTTCCTGTCAAGCAGGCCGACATCTTCCTGGGCAACGCCGGCACGGCTTTCCGGTCCATGACGGCGGCCCTGGCGCTGATGGACGGCGACTACCGCCTGTCGGGCGTGCCGCGCATGCACGAACGGCCCATCGGCGACCTGGTCGATGCCCTGAGCGCGCTGGGCGCCGATGTGCAATACCTGGGCCGGCCGGGCTATCCGCCGCTGCGCATCGGCAGCCGGCAGCCGTGCGCCGATGCGCCGGTGCGGGTGCTGGGCAGTGTGTCCAGCCAGTTCCTCACGGCCTTGCTGATGATCTCGCCCCTGCTGGCGCGCGCGGAGGGTCGTGAGATTGTCGTGGAGGTCGTCGGTGAGCTGATATCCAAGCCCTACATCGAGATCACGCTCAACCTGATGGCGCGCTACGGCGTGACGGTGGCACGCGAGGGCTGGCAACGCTTCACCGTGCCGGCAGACGCCGTCTATCGCAGCCCGGGCCGCGTCCTGGTCGAGGGCGATGCCTCGTCGGCCTCGTACATTCTGGCCCTGGGGGCGATCGGCGGCGGCCCGGTGCGCATGAGCGGCGTGGGCGCCGACAGCATCCAGGGCGACGTGGCTTTCGCCGACACCTTGAAGGCCATGGGCGCGCGCATCGATGCCGGCCCCGACTGGCTCGAATCGCGCGGCGTGCACGTCGCCGCAGGCGAGAAGCTGCGCGCTTTCGACGCCGACTTCAATCTCATTCCCGACGCCGCCATGACGGCTGCGGTCCTGGCCCTGTACGCCGACGGCCCGTGCCGCCTGCGCAATATCGGCAGCTGGCGCGTCAAGGAAACCGATCGTATCCATGCCATGCATACCGAGCTGGCCAAGCTGGGCGCGCAAGTCGAATCCGGTCCGGATTGGTTGCAAGTGGCGCCGCCGGTCCAATGGCGCGATGCCCATATCGGCACTTATGATGACCATCGCATGGCCATGTGTTTTTCGCTGGCCGCTTTTGGACCGGCGAAAGTCCGGATACTGGACCCGGGGTGCGTGAGCAAGACCTTTCCGACATATTTCGAGGTCTATGCGGGACTGGTGAGTTCCTGAGACGTGCCTCCTGGGCCGGGCACGGCACGCGGCAGTCCCGCCCGCGACCACGGCCCAGGCGCCACGTACCCGCGCCGGCGAGCGCCGCCGCAAGGGATCCAACGGATCCACGCCTTGAAAATTCGACATCGCAACCCCCTAACGCTCGCACACCATGAATTCCGTTCCTGTCATCGCCATCGACGGTCCCACCGCATCCGGCAAGGGGTCCGTGGCTCATCTCGTTGCCCAGACCCTGGGATGGTCGGTGCTGGACAGCGGCGCCCTGTACCGCCTGACCGCCCTGGCGGCGCTGCGCAGCGGGGTCGCAGCCGAAGACGCGCCTGCCCTGGCCCAGGCCGCGGCGGGGCTGGACGTACGTTTCCAGAACGAACGCATTTACCTGGAGGGCGAGGACGTCACCGACGCCATCCGCCAGGAACAGGTCGGCAACCTGGCTTCGCGCATTGCCGGGTATCCCGACCTGCGCCAGGCGCTCCTGGCGCGGCAACGGGCTTTTCGGGTCGCTCCGGGGCTGGTGGCCGACGGTCGGGATATGGGGACGGTTGTCTTTCCCGACGCGCCCCTGAAGGTCTTTCTTGTCGCCGCCGCCGAGGCCAGGGCGCAAAGGCGCCATAAGCAATTGATCGATAAGGGAATTTCTGCTAATATAGATGACCTCCTGCAAGATTTGCGGGCGCGGGATGCGCGTGACATGCAGCGCGCCACCGCTCCCTTGAAGCCTGCGCAGGATGCCCGCGAGCTCGATTCGTCGTACCTGACCCTCGATCAAACGGTGCAAGCCGTGCTGGACATGTGGAGATCGATCTCTGCATGTTGATGCGCCTGTTGTAAGCAGCAAGGCCCTGTCTGACGCGTTCGATTTCAAATGGCGGCGACAGGTTTTCCCACTCCACTGCGCCAGTCGCGGTGTGCATTTTTAACGGCCAATTCCGGCCAGGACCTTTAACTTAAATGTCTTCCCTTAACCAAGCTACCGGCGGCGAAAGCTTTGCCGACCTGTTTGCCCAAAGCCTCAAGAGCCAGGACATGAAGTCCGGCGAGGTCATCAGCGCCGAAGTCGTGCGCATCGACCACAACTTCGTGGTCGTCAACGCCGGCCTGAAATCCGAAGCGCTCATCCCGCTCGAAGAATTCCTGAACGATCAAGGCGAAGTCGAAGTCAACCCCGGCGACTACGTCTCGGTGGCCATCGATTCCCTGGAAAACGGCTACGGCGACACCATCCTGTCGCGCGACCGCGCCAAGC
>DAIDKG010000260.1 GCA_027450125.1 Bordetella sp.
GCCAGATAGGCTTGCGCGGTTGGCGCATCGGGTTTTTCGACGAAGCGCTGCACCGCCATGTCTGCCATTGCCGCACCGGCGGGCGTCTGAGCCTTGATGTAGCCGTAGCCGATCTCGGGCCGATCCGGCGTAATGCCGAGGATGACAATAGCGCCGTCGGCAGCTGCGCGCACAGCTCGCCGCATGGCTGTCGTGAACGCAGCCGTATCCGCCACGGTTTGGTCGGCGGGCGTCACGACCAGTACGGGGTCATCCCCGCTTTCGCGGGCGGCCAGCGCAGCCAGCGTCAGCGCCGGGGCCGTGTTGCGGCCGACTGGCTCGAGCAAGGCTGCGTCAGGCTCGATGCCGGCCTCGCGCAGTTGCTCCATAGCCAGAAAGCGGTGCTCTTCATTGCAGACGATAGTCGGTCGGGCAACGGTCAGACCGTTACCCGCCATGCCGGCCAGACGATGGGCCGCCTGCTGGAACAGGCTTTCATTGCCCGTCAGGCAAAGAAACTGTTTGGGAAAGCCCGCGCGGGACAAAGGCCACAAGCGTGTACCTGAACCGCCGCAGAGAATCACGGGCGAGACTGCGATCATGGGGGTGGGACTCCGGTTTACGCCCGCCTGTCGGAACCGGGCTGTTCTAGAGGCAAAAGTATAGTCTGCAAGCAGATCTCGGCCCCGTTATTAGCCAAAGACGGACAGGTGGCCGATCCTCAATACCTGCGCCCCCTGGTGAAATTAGTGGGACAGGTACAAAATAAATGCATATTCGTTGCCGCATGAATTCATCCCATAAAGGAGACCGACATGCGCATAGCCGATGCCCAGTGGATCCCGTCCACGCCTCACCAGACCTGGGCCGCGCTGGTCGACCCGCAGGTGCTGCAAAAGTGTCTGCCCGGGTGCGTCGAGGTCAGGCAGCTCAGCCCCACCGAATACGCCCTGACCCTGCGCACCAAGGTCGGCGGGGTGGAGCACGACTACCGGGGCGAGATTTTGCTGTCCGACGTGGAGCCCGGCCGCGGGGCCATGCTGGCCTTCGAAGGCATGGACGCCGCTGCCGGCCTGGCCATCGGCACGGCGCAGCTGACGCTGGCCGACAAGGAAAACGGCACGCGCGTGAGCTATACGGTGGCCGGCATGGCCGGGGGCAAGCTGGCCGAGCTGGGCGAGGCGGTGGTACTCAAGGCCGGCCGGAAGATCCTGGACAAGTTCTTTTCCGCCTTCATCGAGCACATGTCGCGCCAGCCACGCACTGCGCCGCCCCCTCCCCCGCCCGAGCCCGAGGCCGCGGGCATGGCCAATTCATCCTGGTCCTGGGCCGTGGCGGCCCTGGTGGTGGTGGCGCTGGTGGGCTATCACCTGCTGTACCAATAGGTCAGAACGAATCGGCCTTGCCGGTCAGCGCCACGCCCAGCCTCAGCAAAAAGAACGACAGCGTTTCGACGCCGCGCCGCAGCCAGCCGCGCCGGCGCAGGTCCTGCTGTTCGATGCGGGTTCCCCCCCGCACCAGCCCCTGCTCGATGCGGGCCTTCAGGTCGGCGCCGAAGGCCGCGTCGTCGATGACCACATTGGCCTCGCGCGCCAGCAGCAGGCTGAAGGGATCCAGGTTGGACGAGCCCACCGTGGCGATGCCGTCCATGACGGCGGCCTTGGCGTGCAGATAGCCGATGCGGTACTCGTAGATTTCGATGCCGCCGGCGATGAACGTGTCGTACAGCGCGCGCGTGGCGTAGTAAAGAATGCGGTGGTCCGACTTGCCCTGCAGCAGGATGCGCACCCGCACTCCGCGCGCGGCGGCATCGAGCAGGGCTTTGCGAAAATCCATGCCCGGAAAGAAGTAGGCGTTGGCGATGAGGATCTCGTGCCTGGCGCTGCGGATGCAGCAGAGATACGCCCGCTCGAACACCTGGCGATAGCGCACGTTGTCGCGCAGCACCAGCGCGGCGCGCACGCGGTCGTACTGCGAGGGCAGCGTCAAGTCCGTGTCGACGGCTTCGGCGACGAAAACCCGGCGGGGTTTGAGCAGCGGCATGATCTGCCGCATGCGGTGCCAGGCTTGCGGGCGTGGCAGGCTGGCGCGCAGGCGCACCCAGTTCAGGCGCACGTGCAGCAGGTCCTGCGCATGCATCACGTCGGCGACCAGCGGGCCGCGTATCTGCACGGCAAAGTCAAAGCGCGGCGTGGTGCTGTCTTCGTCGTAGTCGTCCTCGATGTTGATGCCGCCGACAAAAGCCACGGCCGCGTCGATGACGGCCGTCTTGCGGTGCAGGCGGCGCAGCCGGCTGCGCGCGGGCACGAGCTTGCCCAGAAAGCGCGGCTCGGGGCGAAAGACCAGGCATTGCGCGTCGACTGCGGCCAGGCGGCCGCGCACGCGGTCGATGACGGCATGGCTGCCGAAGCCGTCGAGCACCACGCAGACATGCACGCCCCGGCGGGCCGCGGCCACCAGGCGGTCGAGCACGCGGTCGCCG
>DAIDKG010000261.1 GCA_027450125.1 Bordetella sp.
CGGCCAATCACAGGCTATACCAGGCCCGTATGCCAGACGGCCGGCAGCGCCAGTATTTCGCCATGCCTTGGGAAGGGCATTTCATCTGGGGCGCCACGGCGGGCATGCTGCGCAATCTGTACCGCACGTTGCTCAGTGCAGTGCTCAAGGTCGAGGATCCGGGTTTTTGAGCCTATCGAACGGGCCGTCACGAGACGGCCCGTTCGTACTCCTGGACTCCCAGGTCTACCGCAGCCGCGATAAGGGCAGTCCCGCAGCCGGGGCCTGGGCGGTCAGGATCGAACCCGAGGTGGATTCGGTGCAATACAAGGTACGCCTGTCGGGACCGCCGAATGCAATATTCGTGGTGGACGCGCCTTTTGGGCTGCGCCAGACCACGACGGGCTCGGCGCGAGGATTGAGCAGCCATACATAGCCCAGCCCCGGGTTGGCGACGATGACATTGCCTTGCGTGTCCACAGCGAGCCCGTCCGGCCCGCTGGGGCCATAGGAGGTGAAGAACTGTCCGACCTTGCTGACGCTGCCGTCCGGCAGCAGCGGTACGCGCCACACGCAATTGCCGCGTGTCACGGCAAGGTAAAGCACCCGTTCGTCGGGCGACAGGGCGACGCCATTGGGGCTGGGCACATTGTCGAGCAGCAGGTCGAGCTGCCCGTTCCTGCGCAGGCGATAGAGGCGCCCACTGGGATCGTGCAGGCCGCTCTGGCCCTGGTCCGTGAAGTACAAATTGCCTGCGCTGTCGAAGACCAGGTCGTTGACGCCCTTGAAGCGCTCGCTGTTGCGGCGCTCCAGATAAGGCTCCACGCGTCCGGTCGACAGGTCCAGCAGCATCAATCCGTTCTTGTAGTCGGTAATCAGCAGCCGGCCGGCATCCAGGAATTTCATGCCGTTGGGTTCGCCGTCGTATTCCGCAGCGAGCGTCCATTGTCCCGAACTGTCGATCCGGAATATGCGTCCCCAGGGAATGTCCGTGACGTAGAGATTGCCGGCTTCGTCGAACACCGGCCCCTCCAGGAATGAATCCGTCGCGGCGCCCGCGCGGTTCGCGTCTGCCCAGGCGCTGCGCCGGGGCCGGCGCAAGGACTCCGGCATCGAAGAGAACACCGAGAAATCCTGGATTTGACATGCATTGAGCAGGAACATGGGGGATTCTTCGTTCAGCGTTTTTCGAAAGCGATCGCGTGAGCTACCTTACTCCACATGGCGCCGCTGTCGTGCAGCATGCGCGCGAAGCCCTTTGCGTCCACGTAGCGGGGGTCGGCGCCCATCTTGTGCGCGAACGTCTGCATGTCGGAAGACGCCATGGCCTTGGCAATCTCGCTTTGCAGCCGGTTCATGACCGCGGGCGGCGTGCCTTTGGGGGCCCAGAGCCCCGTCCAGTTGACCACGCCATGGAAGTCCTTCACACCTGCCTGGGCAAAGGTCGGGACCTCGGGCAGGACGGCCAGGCGCGTGTCGCCGCTGACCGCCAGCAGACGCAGATTGCCACCTTGCACGGGCCCCATGATCCCCGTGGTCGAAGCGAACTGGAAGTCGATGACATGGCCCAGCAGCGCCTGCGTGGCCTCGGCCGCGCCCTTGAACGGTATGTGCATGAATTTCACATGGGCGGCGATGGCCAGGCCCTCGGCGGCAAAGTGGGGGGTCGTGCCGGGCCCGCCCGAACCGAATTTCACGGTTCCCGGCGCAGCTTTGGCCTTGGCCAGCAGATCGCTCAGCGACTTATAGGGGCTGTCGGCGTTGACGGCCAGGGCCATCGGCGCGAATAGAAATGCCGCAACGGGCTGCAGATCGTGGGCGGGATCGAAGGGCAGCTTCTTGAAGATATAGGGCAGGAGAGAATAGGTCGTGTCGTTGGCGACCAGGGTGTAGCCATCGGGCTTGGCCTGGGCCACGTAATTGACGCCTATGGTCCCCGTCGCGCCAGGCTTGTTCTCGACGATGAAGCTCTGGCCGGTCTGCTCGGTCAGCTTCTGGGCGATCTTGCGCGTGGCCACGTCGACCGCCCCGCCGGGGCCATAGGGAACGATGATGCGCACGGGGTGCGCGGGCCATTGCTCCTGGGCGTGGGCCGTGCCGGCGCCCAGCAAGAGGGTCGCGGTGCCCAGCAGCGCGGTCAGGAATTTGCCGGGATTGGAAAAAACGCGATATTTCATTGTCTGTCTCCTTTGAGTTGTCGATTGAGCTGTCTGGTGGTGCGGCTATTGGGCTTGCAGGTTCAGTTCGTGTGCCAAGGTCTTGTATTCGTCGATTTCATGCGCCAGCCGGGCCTGGAACGCATCGCCGCAGGTGTGCTGGGGCTGCAGTCCCAGCCTGTGCAGGGAGGTGGCCGTCTTGGGATCTTCGGCGAAGTCGGTGGCTGCGCGGATCAATGCCTGGCGCACCGCATCCGGCATGCCTGCAGGTCCGAGCACCCCATACCAGGCTTCGGCGGTATAGCCTTTTACGCCGGCCTGGGCGAAGGTCGGCACTTGCGGCAATTGCGGCAGGCGCTGGGCCGTGGCGGCGGCCAGGGCGGTCAGTTTGCCGGCCTGTATCTGGGGCAATACGGACCCCAGGGTCGCTATCGAGCTGTCGACCTGTCCGCTCATCAGGTCGGATATCGCCTGGGATGCGCCTTTGTAGGGGATGTGCGTCATCGAGGTGCCCGTCAGGCGCAGGAAGCGTTCGGTGTCGAAATGGCCGGAGCTGCCGATGCCGGGCGTCGCAAAGGTATGCTTGCCCGGCTGGGCTTTGAGCTGGGCGATGAAGTCGCCCAAGGTCTTGACCGGCATCGCGGGACCGACCACCAATACGGATGGGCTGCTGGCCACCGAGCAAAGCGGGGTGAAGGAACGCAGGGCGTCGAACTTGATCTTGTCGCTGTAGAGCGCCGGCAGCATCGCATGGTTGGTTGCGCCAAACAGCAAGGTATAACCGTCGGCCGGCGATTGCGCGACGAACTGGGCGGCCACGATGGTGTTGGCGCCAGGCATGTTCTCGACGATGAACGATCGTCCCAGTTCATGCGCGGCGTAGGCCGCAAAGGCGCGCGCCACGATGTCGGTGGGGCCGCCGGCGGAAAAGCCGACGATGACGCGCACAGGCTTGGCAGGATAGGCTGCCATGGCGGCCTGGGCGCAAAATGCCAGGGCGATGCCCAGCAATATCTTCAGTGTCTTCATGTTGTCTCCTTGTTTTTGAAATTTGCCCTAGGGGCGTCAAACGGTGGCTATGGGTGTAAGGGGGGATCCGGCCGCTCCCGGCAGGCGCAAGGGCGGCGCGGTGAGCAGGAATTGGCTGCGGCCATGCGCCCGCAGCCAGCGCGCCAACGGGGTCAGCCACCACAGTTCGCCCAGGTGGATGCCGTTCTTGAACAGGCAGTGTTCGTGCAGAGGCAGCCGCGGCCCGCGCATGGGTTGTCCTTGCCCGCCGAATCCGACGGTCTGGATCAGTTCGACGGCAGGGTTGTCGCAGATCAGGCAGGCCAGCCGTACGTCGACTATCCAGTCCAGCAGGCGCTGATCGTTGCCGTCCAGTCCGCTGCCTGTCGCGTGCAGCCGGGCAACATCCGGCTGGCTGTTCATGGCCATCAAGGTGTCGCCGAATCCCGTATGCAGGCACACCATGTCGCCCGGTTCGATCGACACCGCATCGGCTTCAATGATCCGCATGAGCTCGTCGTAGCCCACGGCGTGCCGCTTGCGTCCGACGTGACGCTCCAGGTCGATGAGCACGCCGCGGCCCTGAACGCCATGCCGGGCGAGGTTGTCGATGCCCAATGCCCCGGCATCCGGCCCGGGGAAACGGGCCCAATCGGCGACCGCGGCGGGATCTTCGGCCGCGGCCAGCACATGTTCGCCGGCGCGAAATCCGTTGTAGAACACGGCTTCGGGAACGCCGTCGCCATCGGCGTCGAAGCGGCTGCCCATGTGGGCCAGGCTGTCCCATTGCGTGGAATACTGCGTATTCATCAGCAGGACATCGTCGCAGACCACGTCCGTCAGCGCCTCGTTTTCGCTTGCATACGACCAGCAAAACCCCTGCGCACCGGCACTCTTGCCGTCGCGCAGCGTGGAGAAACGCTGGGTGGGAAGCCGTCGGGGATTGAGTTGCGTGCCGCCCGGCATGTCCAAGGGCAGCGACAGGCAGAACGTCAGTCCCTCGCGTACCTGCGCGATGCCCTGCAAGACCTTGCCTCGATCGACGAGGTTCATGCGGCCAAGCCGGTCGTCAGGGCCGAATTCCCCCCAATGACTTGCGGGCGGGGCATGCTTCCAGCGTGGACCCGGGAGTGTCGTCATTGCTATCTTCGCTCAGGCCTGGCCATGCAATACGGCCAGTGCGTTCTTGGCGGCGGCGATGCCCATGTTGACGTAGGCTTCCTGCGTGACGCCGCCGATGTGGGGGCTGAGGATGATGCCGGGTTCGTTGCGAAACGGATGCCCGGCCGCCATGGGTTCGACGCCGAAGCTGTCCAGTCCCGCGGCCTTGACCTGCCCGGACCGGATTGCCTCGAGCAGCGCCATCTCGTCGACCAGGCCGCCGCGCGCCGTATTCACGACGTATACGCCGCGCTTGCACTGCGCGAGCGTTTGCGCATTGAGCAGGTTGCGGTTTTCCTCGGTAAGCGGGCAATGCAGGGAAATTGCGTCGGACTCGCGCCAGATCGTTGCCAGATCGGCCCGGCTTAAATAGCCTGGAAGATCGGTTGCATAGGGGTCGTAGCCCAGGATCCGCATATCCATGCTGTCGGCCATGCGCGCCATTTTCCGGCCGATGGCGCCCAGTCCGACCAGTCCGAGCGTCTTGCCGGCAAGCTCCGCGCTCTTGTGCGTGGCCTTGTCCCAGTAGCCTGCGTGCATGCGGGCATTCAAGCCCACAACCGACTTCGCACAGGCCAGCAGCAGCGCCATGGCTTGCTCAGCCACGGCAGCGGCATTGGCGCCGGCGGCCGCGACGACCTGGATGCCGCGCGCGGCTGCCGCGGCCTTGTCTATGGTGTCGGTGCCGCTGCCGTGCTTGGACATGACCTTCAAGGAGCGCGCCGCGTCCATCGCAGCCGCACCGACTTTGCTGTAGCGTACGATGATTGCAACCGGGTCGTGGTCCCGGCAAAGCGAGACGATGTCTTGCTCAGTGGGATTTTTCCCGGCGTAGACGATGTCGTAGGCGCCCAGCAGTTCCAGCGCCTGCGGCGCCAGGTCGGCTGCGGTAACGAGAATGGCGGGCTTGCCGGCGCCGTCGCGGTGAGATGCGCTCACAGCGTCTCCCCTTCCTTGAGCACGCCGGCGGTGCGCAGCGACGAGTCCAGCCACTTGGCGGCGGTATCACCGGCCTTGATGGCAGCGATGCGCGCGGCTTCGTCCTTGACCTTCTTGTCAGCCATGGGTAGCAGTCCGGCCACTTTTTCACGCTCGACCACCACCACGCCGTCGTTGTCGCCGATGATGAAATCGCCGGGATGAACGGTGATTCCGCCGACGGTCACCGGATGCCCGATGCGCCCGCCGATGTTCTTGGTCGGCCCGTTGGGGTTGGTTCCAGCCGCAAATACCGGATAGTCCATCTCGATGATTTCCAGGCTGTCGCGCGCCGCACCGTCCATGACCACGCCGGCCAGCCCCAGTTGCTTGCACGCGGTCATCATGATGGTGCCCATCAGCGCCGAGTTCAGATCGCCCTTGCCGTCGATGACCAGCACGTCGCCGGGCCGGGCCAGCGCAATCGCCGCGTGGATCATCAGGTTGTCGCCCGGCCTGACTTCCACGGTGAAGGCCGTGCCGGCCAGTTTCATGGCCGGATGCAGCGGCCGGATGCGGCCATGCATTGCGCCGCGCCGGCCTGCCACATCGGCCAGGATGGCAGGCTGGAAGCGGGAAGCCTGCGCCACGATGTCTGCGGGAACCCGCGTGAAGTTTTTGATGATGTCCGGATTGCCCATGTTGGATCCTGATTTGCAAATGAACGATGGATATGCGGAAACTCCAATGGGGAATTCCCGGGGAAAATGCGCCGGTCTGTGGGCGGCGCTTTTTGGAGCGGACGAGTCTTAGGCCTTGATTCCCGCCTCGCGGATGAGCCTGCCCCATTTCTCGTAATCGGCGCGGCGCAGGACGTCGAGCTCATGCGGCGTTCCGCCTACCAGGGTGATGCCCAGCTTGCCGGCCAGGTCCGCCACGGCAGGCGCCTTCAGGGCCTTGTCGATTGCCGTGTTCAGGCTCTGAATGATGGGCGCCGGGGTGGCCGCGGGCGCGAAGACGGCTTGCCACTGCACCACCACGAAATCCTTGAAGCCCTCTTGCGTCATGGTGGGCGTGCCAGGGAGTTCGGGTAGCCGCTCGGCGCTGGTCACGGCCAGCGCGCGCAAGGCACCGCTTTGAACGTAGGGCAAGGCCGCGGCGGCCGGG
>DAIDKG010000262.1 GCA_027450125.1 Bordetella sp.
GGACCAACCCCTATCCCTCGCGCCGCATTCCGGTCTTTGCGCGCAATGTCGTCTCCACGTCGCACCCGCTGGCCGCCCAGGCCGGCTTGCGCATGCTGCTCAAGGGCGGCTGCGCGGTGGACGCGGCCATCGCGGCGGCCGCCGTCATGATGCTGGTCGAACCCGTGTCCAACGGCCTGGGCAGCGACTGCTTTGCCATCGTCTGGGACGGCAAACGGCTGCATGGCCTCAATTCCTCGGGCACGGCGCCGGCGGGCTGGAGCGTGGACTATTTCAAGAAGAAGTACGGCACCGGTCCCGACGGGCTGGCATCCCAGCCCAAGCGCGGCTGGGATGCCGTGACGGTGCCCGGCGCGGTGGCGGGCTGGACCGCCCTGCACGAGAAATTCGGCAAGCTGTCCTTCGATACGCTCATGGAGCCTGCCATCGAGATCGCCGAGCGAGGCTATGCCGTGCCGCCGGTGGTCGCGCACAAGTGGCAGCCGGCGGCCGACGAACTGCACTCGCAGCCGGGCTACGCGCAGGTGTTCATGCCTCATGGCCGCGCGCCGCAGGTGGGCGAGCATTTCCGCATCCCCGATGCCGCCTGGACCCTGCGCCGCATCGCCGCCAGCGGCGGCCGCGACTACTACGAGGGCGAGATCGCCGAGCGCATCGCCGCCTTCAGCAAGGAGTGCGGCGGCGCCATGACCCTGCATGACCTGCGCGGCTACCGGCCAGCCTGGGTCGACCCTATCTCGCAGTCCTACCGCGGCTACGAATTGCACGAGATCCCGCCGAACGGGCAGGGCATCGCCGCGCTGATCGCGCTGGGCATCTGCGAGCACTTCGATCTGAAGGGCATGGGCGTGGACACGGTGCAATCGCAGCACGTGCAGATCGAGGCCATGAAACTGGCTTTCTCCGACCTGTACCGTTATGTGGCCGACCCGCACAGCATGGAAGTCACGCCCGGGCAGATGCTCGACCCGGCCTACCTGGCCTCGCGCGCCAAGCTCATCGACCTGGACAAGGCCTCGTATCCCGCCGCCGGCCGGCCGGCCGCCGGCGGCACCATCTACATGAGCGCCGCGGACGAAAGCGGCATGATGATCTCGTTCATCCAGTCCAACTACATGGGTTTCGGCTCGGGCGTCGTGGTGCCGGGCACCGGCATCAGCCTGCAGAACCGCGGCGTGGGCTTCTCGATGGATCCGAAATCGGCCAATGTGGTCGAGGGCGGCAAGCGGCCTTTCCACACCATCATTCCGGGCTTTCTCACTCAGGGCGGGCGCCCGGTGATGAGTTTCGGTGTGATGGGCGGGGACATGCAGCCGCAAGGTCACCTGCAGACCGCCATCCGCATGATCGACTACGACCAGCAGCCCCAGGCCGCCTGCGATGCGCCGCGCTGGAAGCTCAACCGCGACCAGACGCTGGACGTCGAGTCCTCCATGGAGCGCAATGTGGTCGAGGGGTTGGCGAAGATGGGCCATCGGCTCAAGTCCGTCGACGATCCGTACATGGATTTCGGCGCGGGGCAGTTCATCTGGCGCATGTCGCCGGACGATAATGAAAAAGGCTATGTGGCGGCGAGCGATCCGCGCCGCGACGGCCTGGCAGCGGGTTTCTGAAGTCGTATTGGCATAAAAACCACATCAAGGGAAATGGCGATGATCAAATCGAAACGCATGAGCCGGGTATTGCTGGGCCTGATTCTGGGCCTGGCCTCGGCATCGGCCCTGGCGCAGACCCTGCGCATAGGCCTGCAGGAAGACCCTGACACGCTCGATCCGCAGCGCGCGCGCACCTACGTCAGCCGCATCGTGTTCACGTCGCTGTGCGACAAGCTCATCGACGTCGACAACAAGCTGCAGTTCGTGCCTCAGCTGGCCAAGTCCTGGTCCTGGAGCGCCGACAACAAGACGCTGACCTTCAAGCTGCGCGACGACGTGCTGTTCCAGGACGGCACCAAGTTCGACGCTGCCGCGGCCAAGGCCAATTTCGACCGCGAGATGACCATACCCGAGAGCATGCGCAAGAGCGAGATCAAGTCGATCGCCAGCGTGGCCGCACCCGATCCGACCACGCTGGTGCTCACGCTCAAGCACCCCGACGCCACGCTGCTGGCCGCACTCTCCGATCGGGCCGGCATGATGCTTTCGCCCGCGTCCTTCCAGGGAAAGCCGGTCGACGCGGTGGCCCAGCATCCGGTCTGCTCGGGTCCGTACAAGTTCGTCGAGCGCGTGCAGAACGACCGCATCGTGCTGCAGAAATTCAAGCGCTACTACGACGCCAAGGACTACCACTTCGACCGCGTGGTGTTCATGCCCATACCCGACTCCACGGTGCGCCTGTCGAACCTGCGCGCGGGCAGCCTGAACATGCTCGAGCGCCTGAACCCGGCCGACGTGCCGCAGGTCAAGCAGGATGCCAGCCTGACCTTCGCGCCGGTCAACGGCCTGGGCTTCCAGGAACTGTTCTTCAACGTGGACAACGGGCCGATGGCGCAGAAGTCGCCCTTCAAGGACCCGCGCGTGCGCAAGGCGCTGGAGCTGACGATAGACCGCAACGCCATCAACCAGGTGGTGGGCAACGGCATCTTCCCGCCGGCCGGTCAGCCCTTCCCTCCCGCCAGTCCGTATTTCAACCCCAAGTTCGCTCCGCCGGCGCGCGACGTGGCCAAGGCCAAGGCGCTGCTCAAGGAAGCCGGCCTGACCCCGCCGGTCAAGGGCACGCTGTCCTTCGGCAATACCACTACCTCCTCGGCCATTGCGCAGATGATCCAGGCCATGGCTGCCGAGGCGGGCTTCGACCTGAGCCTGCAGCCCATGGAGTATGCGGCCATGCTGAGCCAGACGCGGCAGGGCAATTTCCAGATGGCGCTGCAGGGCTGGTCGGGACGTGTCGATCCGGACGGCAATCTGTCGCTGTTCGTGGAGTGCGGCGCCTCGTTCAACGACGGCCATTATTGCAACCCCCAGGTCGACAAGCTGCTCAAGGCGGCGCGCGAGGTCCCCGACGAGCCGCAGCGCAAGGCCTTGTATGACCAGGCCGAAGCCATCCTGACCAAGGACGACCCCTATATTTACCTTTACTACCAGCCCTGGCCCTTCGCCCTGCAGAAGAAGGTCGTGGGCTTCACGCCGTCCCCTGACGGCATGATCCGCCTGAAGGGCGTGCATTTCGCCAAATAAGCAGCCGAACAGGGCGCCATGCTACGACTGATATTGCGACGCGTGCTGGTGGCCATCCCGACACTGATCCTGGTGTCGATGATGGTCTTCCTGCTCCAGAAGATCCTGCCCGGCGATCCGGTCCTGGCCATGGCCGGCGAGGACCGCGATCCCGCCGTAATGAATTACCTGCGCGAGAAATACCGTCTCAACGATCCTCTGCCGGTGCAATATGAGGCCTGGGTCGAGCAGGTTCTGCACGGCGACCTGGGCAAGTCGCTGCGCACCGACGTGCCCGTCAAGCAACTGATCGAGGAAAAGCTGCCCGTCACCGCGCAGCTCTCGGTCATGGCCATGATCTTCGCGCTGATCCTGGGCATACCGTCGGGCATCATCGCCGCGGTGCGCAAGGGGTCGGCCGTGGAGATGGGAGCCAATATGGCGGCGCTGTCGGGCATGTCGATACCCAGCTTCTGGCTGGGCATCATCCTCATCCTGGTGGTGTCGGTCCATTGGCAGCTGCTGCCGGCCTCGGGGTATGTGCCGCTCTCGGAAAACTTCTGGCTGTCGCTCAAGACGCTGCTGATGCCTGCCTTCGTCCTGTCCCTGGCGATCGCGGCCTATCTGATGCGGCATACCCGCTCGGCCATGCTGGAGGCGCTGAGCGCCGATTACGTGCGCACCGCGCGCGCCAAGGGCGTGCCGGCCTACAAGGTGGTGCTGCGCCACGCGCTGCGCAACGCGCTCATGCCCATCGTCACGCTGGTCACGCTGCTGCTCGGGGAACTGCTGGCCGGCGCCGTGCTGACCGAGCAGGTCTTCACCATTCCGGGTTTCGGCAAGCTCATCGTCGATGCCGTGTTCAACCGCGACTACGCGGTGGTACAGGGCGTGGTTCTGTGCGTAGCGGTGGGCTTCATCGCGCTCAACCTGCTGGCCGACGTGCTCTACATCGTCGTCAATCCCCGCCTGAGGCATTCATGAGCAGCGCTTTTCCCGCAACCGCGTCCGCCGTGCCGCCGCGCAGCGGCAGCCGCGCCTGGGCCAAGTTCCGGCGCAACCGCTCCGCCATGCTGGGCGCGGTCATCGTGCTGGTGTTCGTGGTCCTGTCCGTGCTGGCGTCGGTGCTGGCCAACTACGATCCGCTCAAGGTCAATTTCCTGGCCGTGCGCAAGCCGCCCTCGCATCTGTACTGGCTGGGCACCGACGAGCTCGGCCGCGACATCTACAGCCGCATGCTGTATGGGGCGCGGGCCTCGCTCATGGTCGGCCTGGTCTCGGTTCTCATCGCGATGGCGGCAGGGGTGCCTTTTGGCCTGATGGCAGGGTATTTCCAGGGATGGGTCGACGGCGTGATCTCGCGCATCACCGAGGCGCTGATGGCCATTCCCTTTCTCATCCTGGCCATTGCGCTGGCGGCCTTCCTGGGGCCCAGCCTGGTCAACGCCATGATCGCCATCGGCGTTTCGGCCGCGCCCAAGTTCACGCGGCTCACGCGCGGGCAGGTGCTGGCGGTCAAGAGCGAGGACTACGTGCAGGGCGCGCGCGCACTGGGGGCATCGGACCTGCGCATCATCGTGCGCCACATCCTGCCCAACGTCATGCCGCCCCTCATCGTCCAGGCCACCATCACCATCGCCACGTCCATCATCGCCGAGGCCAGCTTGTCCTTTCTCGGGCTGGGCCTGCAACCGCCCGATCCCTCGTGGGGGACCATGCTCAACACCGCCAAGAATTTCATGAACCAGGCGCCGTGGATGTCGGTATTTCCGGGCGCGGCCATCTTTCTGGCCGTGCTGGGTTTCAACCTGCTGGGCGACGGGCTGCGCGACGCGCTCGATCCGCGCCAGGAGAAATGAGCATGGAAATGGATGCCAGGCGGGTCGCGCAAGTGAACGGCCTGACGGTGCGCTTCGCGACGCCGTCGCGCGTGGTCGAGGCGGTCAGCGACGTTTCTTTCCATGTCGACCGGGGCGAAACGCTGGCCATTGTCGGCGAATCCGGGTCGGGCAAGTCGGTGACCTCGCTCTCCCTGATGCGCCTGGTCGAATATGGCGGCGGTACGATCGCCGCGGGCGATATGTACCTGCGCCGGCGCAACGGCCAGATGCTGGATCTGGCCCGTGCCGAGGAGTCGGTGCTTGCCCGTGTGCGCGGCGCCGACATCGCCATGATCTTCCAGGAGCCCATGACCTCGCTGAACCCCAGCTTCACGGCGGGGGCGCAGATCGCCGAGGCGCTGCAGCTGCATCAGGGGCTGGATACAGGCGCCGCCCGCGCCGAAACCCTGCGCATGCTCGAGCGCGTGCGCATTCCCGAAGCGCGTGCCATCCTGGACCGATATCCGCACCAGTTGTCCGGCGGCATGCGCCAGCGCGTCATGATCGCCATGGCCCTGTCGTGCAAGCCGCAACTGCTGATCGCCGACGAGCCCACCACGGCGCTGGACGTGACGATCCAGGCACAGATCCTGCAGCTCATCCGCCAGCTGCAGCAAGAGATGGACATGGGCGTGATCTTCATCACGCACGACATGGGCGTGGTCGCCGAGGTGGCCGACCGCGTGCTGGTGATGTACCGCGGCCAGAAGGTGGAGGAGGGCGTCACGGACGACGTCTTCGCCAGGCCCGCGCACGGTTACACCCGCGCGCTGCTGTCGGCCGTGCCGCGCCTGGGTGCCATGCAGGGCACGCTGCTGCCCGCGCCCTTTCCGCTGCTGCGCGTGGACGGCAGCAAGGTGCCCGAGACACCGGATGCCGGCAAGGTCGATACGGTGCGCCGCGAGCACGGGCCCATCCTGCGGGTGCGCGACCTGGTCACGCGCTTTGACATAGCGGTCGGCATTCTGGGCCGCGTCCACAAGCGCGTGCACGCCGTCGAGAAGGTCAGCTTCGACCTGTACCCTGGCGAGACGCTTGCCTTGGTGGGCGAGTCGGGTTGCGGCAAGACCACCACGGGCCGCTCGCTGCTGCGCCTGGTCAAGAGCCAGGGCGGCCGCATCGAGTTCGAGGGCCAGGATATCGGCGCGCTGCGCGGGCCGGCCATGCAGGCGATGCGCCGGCACATCCAGTTCATCTTCCAGGACCCGTTCGCCTCGCTCGATCCGCGCATGACGGTGGGCGACTCGATCATGGAGCCGCTGCTCATCCATCGCGCGGCCGGCGGGCGCCAGGCGCGCGAGCGGGTGCGTTGGCTGATGGACAAATGCGGCCTGCTGCCCGACATGGCCGATCGCTATCCCCACGAGTTCTCCGGCGGACAGCGCCAGCGCATCAGCATTGCGCGGGCGCTGGCCCTCAATCCCAAGGTGGTCGTGGCGGACGAGTCGGTGTCGGCGCTGGACGTCTCCATCCAGGCGCAGATCGTCAACCTGCTGCTCGACCTGCAGCGCGAGCTGGGCGTTTCCTTCCTGTTCATTTCACACGATATGGCCGTGGTCGAACGCGTCAGCCACCGGGTGGCCGTCATGTACCTGGGCCAGATCGTCGAGATCGGCCCGCGCCAGGCCATCTTCGAAAATCCGCAGCATCCCTACACCAGGAAACTGATGGCCGCCGTGCCCATCGCCGATCCGGCACGCCGCCATCGCCAGCGCTCGCTGCTGGTCGACGAGATCCCCAGTCCGGTGCGCAGGGTGGGAGACGAGCCGGTGGTGCAGCCGCTGGCGCAGGTGGGCCAGGACCACTTCGTGGCGCGCCATCCCGTCGGCATCTACGCCGAAGGTTGATCTGCGAGGGCCTGCCGTGGACATCGCCTCCATGGCATGATCCATTGCCATTCCTACCCGCTGACGGTAGTCTTGGCGCTATTTCCGAATCGTCGGCCCATTCGGCACACTCGACATGCCGCCCACCGATACCGCTGCCCAGATCCCGGCCTCGCGCTGCAAGACTTCGCATCGTTTTCTCGAGCCGGGCAGGCGGCTCTGCCTTGCTGCGCTTGCCCTTTTCATGAGCTGCGCGGCACGTGGCCAGGCCGGTCCCGAAGCGCCGATCAGGCTGCAGATCATCGGCGGGCTTGCAGGGGTGACCCAATACACCAAGATCGAGC
>DAIDKG010000263.1 GCA_027450125.1 Bordetella sp.
TATGGAATAAGGAAGTACTCCCATGCTCGCCAAACTTACCTCGAAAAACCAGATCACCTTGCCCAAGGCGGCCGTGGCCGGGATCGAGGCTGCCGAATATTTCGACGTGTCCGTCGAGAACGGGCGCATCGTGCTGACGCCAGTGCGGGTACAACGCGCCCAAGCCGTGCGGGAAAAGCTGGAACAGTTGGGAATTACCGAGCAGGACGTTGAGGACGCCGTTGCGTGGGCGCGTCGATGATGCGTCGGGTCGTACTCGACACCAACATCGTCCTGTCGGCCTTGCTCTTTACCTCTGGGCGCCTCGCGTGGATACGCCACGCCTGGCAGGGGCAACAACTTCAGCCCCTGGTGTGCAAGGAGACGGTCAACGAATTGCTGCGCGTGCTTGCTTACCCAAAGTTCAAGCTTGCTGCCGATGAGCAAAAAGAACTGCTGGCTGATTTTCTGCCTTATGTCGACGTGGTGAAACTGCCGAAGCCGTGGCCTGATTTGCCAGCCTGCCGCGATGAGAAAGACCAGGTGTTTTTGGTACTGGCCCAGGCCGGCCACGCTGACATGCTGGTAACGGGCGATGCCGACCTGCTCGCCATGCGCGATGCATTTCCAGGCTTGATCCTAACGGCGGACGAGTTAGTGCAAGCACAGCGCGCTGACGTGGCACAACCTACTCGCGCCAACCTGCGGACGGCTCGGAAACCAAAAAAGACAATCTGACGCAGGACCTTGGGCTCATGTGGTATCAGAGCCTGGAAAACAGACTAAAAAATGGACTGAAAACGAGTAGCTGCCAGTGAAAGCCGGTGGACGTCAGTGGAACTCCGGCCGGAAATGAAAAAGGGGCCGAAGCCCCTTGATTCATTTCGAGTAGACATCCACGCAAGTCAGCGGATCTCTACGGAACAAAATTCTTGGAGCGGGAAACGAGTCTCGAACTCGCGACCTCAACCTTGGCAAGGTTGCGCTCTACCAACTGAGCTATTCCCGCATGCTGGCTGCGTCGTCGGCACTGGTGCCTCGGTCATCAGCAAGACGCGCATTATACATAAATTCCTGCCCGTGTCTTTCCGGGTAAGA
The DNA here is from genome assembly GCA_027450125.1 of Bordetella sp. Classification (GTDB taxonomy): domain Bacteria; phylum Pseudomonadota; class Gammaproteobacteria; order Burkholderiales; family Burkholderiaceae_B; genus Bordetella. The sequence continues at coordinate 1,078 of DAIDKG010000263.1, forward strand.
TCAGGCGCGCCTTGCCGCATTGCGCCATCCGCGTCCGGCGCAGGTCTGGTGAGGGGGGTCATCGTTGATCCCATCGGTCGAGCATGCCGTAGAACCATACCGCCAGAGGCAGGAACCACGGCTTGCCGTGGAAGTAGGGCCTGGTCTTGAAATCGAGATCGGAATAGACCGTCTTGCCCAGGTCGGAGCCCAGCATCTGGTGTGCGATCTTGCTGCCGAGCCAGCTTGCGCGGGCCACGCCTGTGCCGTTGTATCCGCCCGAGAAGAACATGCCGTCGATCGTCGTGGCATGCGGAAGATGATCGAAAGTGAATCCGAGCTGCCCGTGCCAGTAATGGGACAATTTGGTGCTTTCCAGCTCGGGGAAGACTTTCAGCAGCAGGCTGCGGATGTATCTGGCATTGGCCACGGCGACCTCTTCCTTGGGGCCCATGTCGAGCACCCGGCCGCCGAAGAGGATCCGCGTTCCGTCCGGCGAGGGCCGATAGTAGGTCACCACCCGCTGGCTCCCGGCGAGCATCTGGCGCTTGGGCATGAGCCTGTCCATGACGTCGGGCGGCAACGGCTCGGTGGCGATGATGCCGCTGCCTACGGGGATGATGCGCCGCTTCAGATGGGGGTGCAGCGCGCCGCTGTAGCCGTTCGCCGCGACCAGCACCTGGCTGGCCGCGACGGCACGCTCGCGGACATGGAATGTAAATCCGCCCGATGTGGCCTGAAGGCCGCTGACGCGTGCATTGCCAAACAGGCGTACGCCCGCGCGCTGGGCGGCGGCCGCGAGCCCCTGGACATATTTGCCCGGATGTATGCCTGCGTATCCGGGCATGGCGATGCCACCATGGTACAGGTCCGTTCCGATTTCCTTATGCTGCTCGGCGCGGGGAACGAGATACGCATCGCAGGGCATGGCACGCTTGAGCCGCTCGATGTAGCGGCCCAGGTTGTCATAGATGCGCGGCGTCATCGCCCCGCGGAAATAGCCGACCACCTTGAGATCGCAATCGATCTGCTCGCGCGCGACGACATCCTTGACGTGCTGCAAGGACAGGAAACTTTCTTCGACGACGCGTCGCGCGACCTCCGGCCCGTAAGCCATGCCGGTATCGAAAAAAGCCCAGCCCGGCCCCAGCAGCCCGCCGTTGCGCGAGGAGGCGCCCCAGCCCGGCGCATCGGCGTCGAACACGCAGACCTGCTTGCCCGCTCTCGCCAGGACGAGGGCCGCGTTCAGGCCGGTGAAGCCGCCGCCGACGATGGCCACCTCTGTGCTGGCGGGCAGGTCGTCGGCGGCCGGGGCCTGGGGCCTGGCCGCCTCCCACCAGTATGGCGTGTCGACGGCATCTTTGGAGAAAAACGGGGCGTGCAGGCGTGGCATGTTTTGTCTTGAATCGGATCAGTGTCGAGTTTCTTGCGTCCGGCAGGCAGGCCCGCGGGGCCATGCCCAGGACGGCTTGCCCGATCCGCCGAGCGTGCGCGCAAGCTGCCGCCATGGCGCAAGGCGCCGGTCTTCTGCGTCCGGTCAGGTTACAGCCACTTTCCGATAATCGGCATTTAATGGTGAATTAAACAGACATTAAGCCGTGGCTGTGCATGCGATGATGTCGACAGCGCAGTCTGCGCCTATCGCATCCCTGCAAGGAGGTCTCTGATGAAAGTCGCACTGGGACAATTCGCCGTGGGCAAGGTGTGGGAAGACAATGCCCGCACCTGTACGGACCTGATGGCGCGCGCCAACGCCGCCGGCGCCGACCTGCTGGTATTGCCTGAAGCCGTCCTGGCCTGCGACATGGCCGACCCGGACCTGGTGCGCCGCGCGGCGCAGCCGCTGGACGGGCCCTTCGTCACGCAATTGCTGGCTGCCAGCGGCGGCTCGCGCATGACGTCCATGATGACGGTGCATGTCCCGACCGAGGGCGGGCGCGCGTGGAACACCCTGATCGCGATCCGCGACGGCGAGCTGATCGCGCAGTACCGCAAGCTGCATCTCTACGATGCGTTCTCGATGAAGGAGTCCAACCGGGTCGAGGCGGGAGCCGAGGTGCCCGCGCTGGTCGAGGTGGCGGGGCTGCGCGTGGGCCTGATGACCTGCTACGACGTGCGTTTTCCCGAACTGGCGCGGCGCCTGGCCCTGGAAGGCGCCGACCTGCTGGTGCTGCCGTCCGCGTGGGTCAAGGGACCGCACAAGGAAATGCACTGGGAGGTCATGGTCACCGCGCGCGCCCTGGACAACACGGTTTACGTCGCGGCGTGCGGCGAATGCGGTCCGCGCAATATCGGCAACAGCATGGTGGTCGATCCGCTGGGCGTGCCCATCGCGCGAGCGGCCGAGGGCCCAGCGCTCGTGCTCGCCGATATCGACCCCGCGCGTCTGGAGCATGCCCGCACCTCGCTGCCCGTCCTGAAGAACCGCCGCTTTGCCGCGCCCGTATTGAGCTAGGCTTCTTTTGGCGTTAACACGACGTTAATGTCGTGTCCCAGAAGTTCGTGCCCATGAAATTGTGCCTTCGTACGCAGGGCGGCGTTACAAATCTTCGCGATAGCTTGGGCTATCGCTGCGGTTTGCGCCTTGCTCCGCGCGCGATCCCGAGCGCAGAGCGCTACCAGGAAGAATGGACCAGGCGCTGGTATTCGGCCTCGTTCAGGCGCCGCGCTTCCTTCTCGGCGTATTCGCGTTCGCCCGGGTCGTAGTGCCCGTTGTACAGGCAGGCGCTGCCGTTGCGGCAGCGGGGGTCCACTGCGAAAGGCGCGCCAGCCGAGGATGAGAAGTTGGATGAGGACGAGGACGAGAACGAGGCGGAATGCCGCGAGCCCGCGCACCCGGACAGCGCGGCCGCCAGGGCAATGAGTGTCGTGGCCAGGGCCAGTCGCCGGGTATGCATGGGAACGCCTCGTCAGGTGAAACAGGAAACCCCGCCGTTTTATCACCTCTTTGCCTGCTTCATGGCTTTTTCTTGAGAGCAAATGCGTCAAAAAGCACGGCTGCCGCCGCTCACGTGGCACCGAGCCTGAGGGCGTCGGCGAGCATGCCGGCGCCCAGGCCGCCCAGGGCGATACCCATGGCCCAGCGCTGGGCCAGCATCAATCCCGGGCGCCTGCGCAGGCATGCCGCGATGCTGCCCGAGCAGATGGCCACCATGCCGTTGGCCACCGCAAACGCAGAAATCAGCATCGATCCGAGCAATAGCGACTGGCCGAACACATGGCCGTGCCGATCGTCGATGAACTGCGGCAGGAGCGATATGAAAAGCATGGCCAGCTTGGGATTGAGCACGCTGGTCGCCGCGCCCTTGGCCAGCAGCCGCAGCGGCGGCTCGCCGG
>DAIDKG010000264.1 GCA_027450125.1 Bordetella sp.
GCGCCGCTGCGCAGGCATGCAGCCGCGGTAGATTGATCGGGGGTGCCTGTCGCCGCTCGTCAGCCGCGCTCCCAGACCAGCATCAGGTTGTTGGCCGGCAGGTTCAAGGTCTCGCGCAAATGCAGGCCCGCCGCGGCGGCCTGTGCCGCGACATCGGACAGGCGGCGCAGGCCCCATGCGGCATTGCGCGCGCGCAGGTCGGCATCGAAGGCGAGATTGCTGGGGGCAGTCTGCACAGTATCGACCAGATAAGGGCCGTAGGTGATGAGCACGCCCTGCACCGTCAGGTGCCGCGCGGCGCCGCGCATCAGCGCCGCGGTGCAGGCCCAGGGCGAGATGTGAATCATGTTGGCGCAGTAAATTGCGTCGAACTGCCGCGCAGCGGCGAACCAAACGGGGGCGAGCACGTCCAGTTCCATGGGCGGCAGAACACGATCGTTTCCGGCGCACCAGGCGGCAATGGAGGCCAGCGCGTCGGCGGCGCAGTCGCTGGGTTGCCATTGCCAGCCGGGCAGCCCGGCTGCGCAGAACGCGGCATGCTGGCCGGTGCCGCTGGCAATCTCCAGCAAAGTCCCCCGGTCCGGCAGCAGGCGTTGCAGCGCCGCCAGGATGTAAGGGCTGTTGCGTTCGGCGGCTGGGCTGTGGCGGCGTTGATCGGTATCGGGCTGCATTGCAATGTCCTTGGCGGACGTCAATATAGGCCGCGATCCGATCGGCCGGCAAGGCCGGGCTGCAAGGCTGGCCCGGGACACGCTGCGGCCGGGCGCTTGCGCATGCATGCAGGCCGCCCGCTCATTTTCCTGCGCCGGCGAGCGTGAATGCGTCGTATGCCGGATCGATCGGCGTGTGCGGCATATGCGTGAGCGCCTCCTCGACCAACGGCTCGCACGCGCCGTAGTCAGGGCCGATACTGTCGGTGTGCGCCTGCGGGAAATTCACGGCGGTCACCTTGCCGCCCCAGCGGTCCACGGTGGCCGTCATGCTGCATTTTCCGGCGCCGCCTATCTTCAGCTCCAGCAGGATCAGGGTGAAGTCGACCGCTGCGTCAGCGTTCGAGAAGTTCCATTGCACGATCATGCGGTCGGCGGGGCCGCCGGTATCGACGATTTTCAAGGTCTTGTCGGGGATGCCGACCGATTGCACCAGGTCGAGGATATTGGCACCGACCAGCTTGCCTTGCTGCGCATCCCGCGCCTCGTACACCTTGTAGGCGGCGCAGCCGGCAAGCAGGGGAACAAGCGCAAGGGCCGCAGCGAAGGCACGCAGGGTGCGTGCTCTGCCTGAGCGCGTAGACCTTCCAGGGGTTGAGTCGGCCATGTCCGTCCTGTCGTTCATCGTGTCCTCCCGGCAAATTCCACGTATTTGACGAAAGGTACTCCCCTTGGAAGGCGCAAGTCCGTGATCCTGTAATAGTTGGAGATGTTGTTGCAGGCACTGGGCGCGGCGGCCTTGGGCGGCGAAACGGTCGAGACAGGGCTTGTTACCATTGGCGATATCTTGCTTCGATGCGCGCTTCGTCTGCGCAGGCAGGACGGCGCGAGTTGCTCGCGGGGCGACTTCCGGGCTTTCAGCCGGCGCGCGCGAGGCCAGAGGGGGCCATCCGGCGCAACAGGCGCCCCATCTCGCAATCGCCTTGCACGAAACCGTCCCTCCGATCTGTTGATCTGCGTCAAGTTTGCACCTTTTCCCGGGCGTAGTCTCTTTTGAGAGGTCGGCATCTGCATGGATGCAGCCGACACCTGGCCAGGGAGATTGACATGGACATGAATGCGCCGAAACCCGCACCGAAATTCGAATACCGGCCTTCGATGCTGCGCAAGCGCTACGACAATTTCATCGGTGGAAGATGGAACCCGCCGGTAAGGGGGCGCTATTTCACCGACACCAGCCCGCTCAACCAGGCGGAGCTGGCGCAAATCGCCCGTTCCAGCGCCGAAGACGTCGAAGTGGCGCTCGATGCGGCGCACAAGGCGCGCTACCGGTGGGCCGATACCGCGCCGGCGGAGCGGGCCCGCCTGCTCAACAAGATCGCGGACAAGATCGAAGAGAACCTTCATGCCATTGCCAATGTCGAGACCGTCGACAACGGCAAGCCGATACGCGAGACCTTGAACGCCGATGTGCCGCTGGCCGCCGATCATTTCCGCTATTTCGCCGGCTGCATCCGCGCCGAGGAAGGCGCGATCTCCGAAATCGACCGCGACACCGTCGCCTATCACTTCAAGGAACCCATGGGCGTGGTGGGGCAGATCATTCCCTGGAACTTCCCGCTGCTGATGGCGGCGTGGAAACTGGCGCCCGCGCTGGCCGCCGGCAATTGCGTCGTGATCAAGCCGGCCTCCGACACGCCGCTCAGCCTGTGCGTGCTGATGGATCTGATCGGCGACATCCTGCCGCCGGGCGTGCTCAACGTGGTCCTGGGCCACGGCGCCGAAGTGGGCGCGCCGCTGGCGCGCAGCCCGCGCATTGCCAAGATCGCCTTTACCGGAGAGACGACCACCGGTCGCCAGATCATGCAATACGCGGCCGAGACGATCATCCCGCAGACGATGGAGCTGGGCGGAAAGTCGCCGAACATTTTCTTTGCGGACATCATGGACAGCGACGACGCGTTCTTGGACAAGGCACTCGAGGGTTTTGCGCTTTTCGCCTTCAACAAGGGCGAGGTCTGCACCTGCCCGTCGCGCGCGCTGGTGCAGGAGTCGATCTTCGACAAGTTCATGGAGAGGGCCGTTGCCCGGGTGGCCAGGATCAAAGTGGGCGATCCGCTCGACCCTGCGACCCAGATGGGGCCGCAGTGCTCGCGCGGGCAGATGGAGAAGATTCTGGAATACATCAGGATCGGCAAGGAAGAGGGCGCCAGGCTGGCGACCGGGGGCGAGCGCGCGCATCCTGGAGGCGATTTCGAGAAAGGCTTCTTCCTGGAGCCGACCGTGTTCACCGGCCACAACAAGATGCGCGTCTTCCAGGAAGAGATCTTCGGGCCGGTGCTCTCGGTCACGACCTTCAAGGACCTGGACGATGCGATCGCGATCGGCAACGACACGCTGTACGGGCTGGGGGCCGGGGTGTGGTCGCGCAACGCGAACAACCTCTACCGCGTCGGACGCCGCATCGAGGCAGGCCGGGTATGGACCAATTGCTACCATGCCTATCCGGCTCATGCGGCATTCGGCGGATACAAGCATTCGGGCTTCGGCCGCGAGACGCACAAGATAATCCTCGATCATTACCAGCAGACCAAGAACATGCTGGTCAGCTACAGCAGCCAGGCGCTGGGCCTGTTCTGATGAACAGCGATCGCACGGGCGCAAGCCATGGCGCCCATCACCGGCTCTCTGGATGCTGCGCCAGGCCCGAACGCGTCGTCGCCACGGTAAGGGCCAGGGCGCTCGTGCGCTGGCTCAAGCACGAGTTCGGTCCGCTGATCTTCCATCAGTCCGGCGGGTGTTGCGAGGGCACGGCGCCGATGTGCTTGAAGCAAAGCGATTTCCGCGTCGGCGCCAGCGACGTGCTTCTGGGCATGATCGAAGACTGCCCGTTCTATATCGGCGCGGCGACTTTTCAATATTTCACCAACACGCAGCTGGTCATCGACATGACCGAAGGCGGCGGCGACAGCTTTTCGCTCGAAGCCGCGGAGGGCGTGCGTTTTCTGACGCGCTCGCGGCTTTTCACGGACGAGGAGGCGCGTGCCCTCGACGACCGTGTTCCGCCGTCCGCAGGGTCGATATCGCGTCCAGCAGGCGGTAGACAGCGAGGATTGATGCCATGAAAGCATTCGTATACCAAGGCCCGGGAAAATCAGCCCTGATGGATCGCCCCAAGCCGGCAATCGCGGCGCCGACCGACGCCATCGTCAGGATCGTCAAGACCACGATCTGCGGCACCGACCTGCACATTCTCAAGGGCGACGTGCCCTCGTGCACGCCGGGCCGCATTCTCGGCCACGAGGGCGTGGGCGTCGTCGATGAGGTCGGCGCGGCCGTGACGGCCTTCAAGCCCGGCGACCGGGTCATCGTGTCCTGCATCTCTGCCTGCGGCAAGTGCGACTACTGCCGCAAGGGCATGTATTCGCATTGCAGCTGCGGCGGATGGATACTGGGCAACACCATAGACGGCACCCAGGCCGACTATGTGCGCACGCCGCACGCCGACACGAGCCTTTATCACATTCCCGCCGGCGCCGACGAGGAAGCGCTGGTGATGCTGAGCGACATCCTGCCCACGGGCTTCGAGTGCGGGGTGCTCAACGGCAAGGTCCAGCCGGGTGCGACCGTGGCCATCGTGGGTGCCGGGCCGATCGGCCTGGCCGCGCTGCTGACGGCGCAGTTCTATTCGCCCGCGCAGATCATCATGGTCGATTTCGACGACAACCGCCTGGAGGTTGCCAGCAAGTTCGGAGCGACCTCGGTCGTCAATGCCGGCGACGGCAAGGCGGTCGAGACGATCATGCAGATGACGGGAGGACGCGGCGTCGACACGGCGATCGAAGCGGTGGGCGTGCCGGCAAGCTTCATCACATGCGAGGACATCGTCGCGCCGGGCGGCATCATCGCCAATATCGGCGTGCACGGCGTAAAGGTCGATCTTCACCTGGAAAAGCTGTGGGACCGCAACATCGCGATCACCACGCGCCTGGTGGACACCGCGACCACGCCCATGCTGCTCAAGACGGTGCAGTCGCACAAGGTCGATCCGGCCAGGCTGATCACCCATCGCTTCAAGCTCGACCGGATCATGGATGCCTACGAGACCTTTGGCCATGCGGGCGCGACTCACGCGCTGAAGGTCATCATCGAGACCTGAGCCCTGCCATGTTGCGTTGCGGCAACAGGCAGTGGCTTCGATGCGCATCCACCATCTGACATCCGTTCCGGTGCACGGCGCGGCAAATGCAATGCCTTGCAAAAACAGGGTGGACAAGCGGCACCGTGCGGCCGGCGGCGTTGACTGGCCGGGAAGAAGGCATCTATTCTTTCAGCATCTTTCAAGCGTCAAGCCGTGGATGAAAGCAATCTCCGGCTGCATGCCCGCAGCTGCGCAGTCCGCAGGGCGGCGTGCTGCAAAGGCAGGTGAAAGCGTGCTCAAGGAACATACCGATGCCGGACGGACCGGGGCGTGATGAGCTTGAACAGGCGGCCCGCAGATTGGCGGCGCTCGTCGAGTCGTCGGAAGATGCCATTGTCAGCACCGGGCTGGACGGCATCATAAGCAGCTGGAATGCCGGCGCGGAAAAGATATTCGGCTTTCGCGCCGACGAGATGCTTGGCCAGTCCATCAAGCGTCTCGTCCCGGCGGACAGGCAGGCGCAGGACGATGGCATCGCCGATAAAGTCCGGCGCGAGGAGCCTGTCGACCACTTCGAAACGGCCAGGCTGACCAAGGACGGGCGGCTGATCGATGTTTCCATCACCGTCTCGCCGATCCGGGGCCCGAACGCGCAGGTTGTGGGCATCTCGAAGATCGCGCGCGACATCACCGCACTCAAGGCGCGCGAGCGCGAAGTGCTCCGCATGTACCGCCTGTACAGCGCGCTGAGCCAGATCAATCACATCATCGTCAG
>DAIDKG010000265.1 GCA_027450125.1 Bordetella sp.
CGCGCTGCTGCGCCTGGGCGTGGTTCCCATCGTCAATGAAAACGACACGGTCGTCACCGACGAAATCAAGCTGGGCGACAACGATACGCTGGGCGCCCTGGTCACCAACCTGATCGAAGCCGACGCGCTGGTCATCCTCACCGACCAGCGCGGCCTGTACAGCGCCGATCCGCGCAAGAATCCGGACGCGGCGTTCATCTCGCACGGCCGCGCCGGCGACCTGGCACTGGAGGCGATGGCGGGCGGCGCCGGCAGCGGCATCGGCAAGGGCGGAATGCTAACCAAGATCCTGGCGGCCAAACGCGCCGCGCGCAGCGGCGCCCATACCGTGATCGCATCGGGGCGCGAGCACAACGTGCTGACGCGCCTGGCCCAGGGCGAGTGCATAGGCACCGAATTGCAGGCTTCGATGGCCGTATGGTCGGCGCGCAAGCAGTGGCTGGCCGATCATCTGCATACGCGCGGCCGCGTGGTGCTTGATGCCGGCGCCGTGCGCGCCCTGCTCGATGACGGCAAGAGCCTGCTGCCCATCGGCGTGACCGAGGTGCAGGGCGATTTCGAACGCGGCGACGTGGTCGCCTGCCTGGATACCGGCGGACGCGAATGCGCGCGCGGCATCGTCAACTATTCGTCTGCCGACGCGCGGCGCATCATGCGCCAGCCCTCGTCGAAAATCGCCGACATCCTGGGCGACATGACCGATCCCGAACTCATGCACCGCGACAATCTGATCTTGCTCTGAGGCATCGGGCCGGGACAGCCGCGCCGGTCGCGGCCGGCCGGCGCCATGGCGCGGTCTGCTGCGCCTACTTTTGCGCAGCGTCTTCCTTGGGCTTGGCGGAGGACTTGGATTCGGCCTCGTGAGCGGGTTCGACCTTGTGCGTGGGTTCGACCTTGTGCGTGGGCTCGACCTTGTGCGTGGGCTCGATCTTATGCTTGGGCTGGATCTCGTGCTTGGGTTCGATCTTGTGCGTTGGTTCGATCTTGTGCGCGGGCTCGGTCTTTCGCTTGAAATGAACCTCATGCCTGGGTTCGACCTTGCGCCTGGGTTCGACCTTGCGTGTGGACTCGATCGTGCGCTTGGGCTCGACCTTGTGCTTGGGTTCGATCTTGTGCGCGGGCTCGGACTTGTGCGTCAACTCGACCTTGTGCTCAGGCCTGGCGTCGGCCTTCAAGGCAGGCCCGAACTTGAGCGACGGGGGCTGTTCGCCGCGTATGCGGGCTGCAAGGCTGGCCGCGCCCAGCGCGCTGGGCACACCGAACGCCAGCACACCGCGGTTCAGGGGTTCGGCGATCACCGGCGCCGCTTCCGCCCTGCCGTCGATCATCAGCACCAGGCGCTTGCCCTTGCTTTTGGCGCTGACTTCGGCAAGCTTGCTCGCGCCCGCTTTGGTAAAGCGCACGCCGATGAAATGCCGGCCCTGCTTGTCGACCAGGTCGTGGGCCTGCGTGATGTCCTTGCCTCTGAGCACAGGCTCGCGCTGCAGATAGAGGCGGGTTCCATCCATCATTTTCACCGCCGTCAGGTCCGGCGCGGAGTGCGTATCGCCGATGAAAAAGGCCGCGGGGCTATTGACGACGGGCGTAAGCGCGGGAACAGCCGTGGGGGCCTGGCTGCTGGGAGGCGCCGGCGCGGGAACCGGTTCGGATTGCCCTGGCGCCTGGGCTGCCGGCTCCATCGGCGGAATGACCGAGCTGTCGGGGTTCTGCGGCGCGACCTGGCAACCCGCCAGCCCCAGCATCAGGGCGCCCAGCAGAGGAGCGAACGAGCGTAAATTCAAAAACATGGCGCGTTCCGTAAATCCTTGTGGCGAAACGCACAAGTTTACCGGCTCGCGGGTGCCGGCGTCAGGACGATGCGCCCCCTGTTTGTAATGGCCCGCAACGGCAATGTGCGGGAAGGTTTTATACTTGGGTCTGAGTTTTGACGCAGGGGTACTCGCCGCAGGAAAATCCGGCGGCGTGTTGAGACAGTCCCTTCGTACCAGTACGGATAATGCCGATGCTGGGAGCGTATTCCATCCGCTTCGCGCTACATGCCTCTCCAGGCGCGCATCAGGCCGGAATCCATCCCCGCTCGGCTCCATAACGCAGCAACACGTCCCGCAAGGCGTGCCCCCTGGAGCCAACATGAACGCCAACCCGAAATTCCTGGCCGCCACCGCCGAAGTGGATGCCGCCGCCGTCGCGCCGCTGCCCATGTCGCGCAAGGTGTACGAGACCGGCTCGCGCCCCGACATCCGCGTGCCGTTTCGCGAGATCGAGCAGGCCGACACGCCCACCATGTTCGGCGGCGAGAAAAATCCGCCGCTGACCGTCTACGACTGCAGCGGCCCCTACACCGATCCCGCGGCGCAGATCGACATCCGCAAGGGGCTGCCCGAACTGCGCCGCGCGTGGATCGAAGAGCGCAACGACACCGAATTGCTCGCCGGCCCCACCAGCGATTACGGCAAAGAACGCCTGGCCGATCCCAAGCTCACCGCCATGCGCTTCGATCTGCAGCGCCCGCCGCGCCGCGCCAAGGCCGGCGCCAACGTGTCGCAGATGCACTACGCGCGCCGCGGCATCGTCACGCCGGAAATGGAATTCGTCGCGATCCGCGAAAACCTGCGCCGCGAGCAATACATCGAAAGCCTGCGCGCCCTCGGCCCTGAAGGCGAGAAGATGGCCAAGCGCCTCTTGCGCCAGCATCCCGGCCAGTCCTTCGGCGCGTCGCTGCCCAACGCGATCACGCCCGAGTTCGTGCGCGATGAAATCGCCCGCGGCCGCGCCATCATCCCGGCCAACATCAACCACCCGGAAATCGAGCCCATGGCCATCGGCCGCAATTTCCTGGTCAAGATCAACGCCAACATCGGCAACTCGGCCGTGAGCTCGGGCATCGCCGAGGAAGTGGAAAAAATGACCTGGGCCATCCGCTGGGGCGGCGATACGGTGATGGATCTTTCCACGGGCAAGCACATCCACGAAACGCGCGAGTGGATCATCCGCAACTCGCCTGTGCCCATCGGCACCGTGCCCATCTACCAGGCGCTGGAGAAGGTCGACGGCAAGGCCGAGGAACTGACCTGGGAGATCTTCCGCGACACGCTGATCGAACAGGCCGAACAGGGCGTGGACTACTTCACCATCCATGCGGGCGTGCGCCTGCCCTTCATCCCCATGACGGCCGACCGCATGACGGGCATCGTCTCGCGCGGCGGCTCGATCATGGCCAAGTGGTGCCTGGCGCATCACAAGGAAAGCTTCCTGTACGAACGCTTCGAAGACATCTGCGAGATCATGAAGGCCTACGACGTGAGCTTCTCGCTGGGCGACGGCCTGCGTCCGGGCTCTGGCTACGACGCCAACGACGAAGCGCAATTCGCCGAACTCAAGACACTGGGCGAACTGACCCAGGTCGCGTGGAAGCACGATGTGCAGGTGATGATCGAAGGCCCCGGACACGTGCCCATGCAGATGATCAAGGAGAACATGGAACTGCAGCTCGAGCACTGCCACGAGGCGCCCTTCTACACGCTCGGGCCGCTGACCACCGACATCGCGCCGGGCTACGACCACATCACGTCGGGCATCGGCGCGGCGCTGATCGGCTGGTACGGTACGGCGATGCTGTGCTATGTCACGCCCAAGGAGCACCTGGGACTGCCCAACAAGAAGGACGTCAAGGACGGCATCATCACCTACAAGATCGCGGCGCACGCGGCCGACCTCGCCAAGGGACACCCGGGCGCGGCGATCCGCGACAACGCCCTGTCCAAGGCGCGCTTCGAGTTCCGCTGGGACGACCAGTTCAACCTGGGCCTGGATCCGGACACCGCCAAGGACTTCCACGACGAGACCCTACCCAAGGACTCGATGAAGGTGGCGCACTTCTGCTCGATGTGCGGCCCGCATTTCTGCTCGATGAAGATCACCCAGGACGTGCGCGACTATGCGGCGGCCCAGGGCCTGGCCGAGAAGGATGCCTTGAACCAGGGCATGCAGGAGAAGGCGATCGAG
>DAIDKG010000266.1 GCA_027450125.1 Bordetella sp.
CGATCGCCGCGGCAATCAGCAGCGGGATGGTGATCATCGATTGTGCGAACGATTGGGCCGCGCCGGCGAACGCGCCGTGCAGCGAGGTAGGCGCACGGATATCGCGCAAGGCCTGGTTGATCGTCTGGCTGGCCGCGCTCAGCGAACCGCCGGGCGGCAGGTTGAAGGAAATCGTGCCCGCCACCAGGCCGCCCTGGTGGTTGACCTGCGTTGCCGTGTGGCCGCTGCGCCAGCTCGACATCGCCGACAGCGGCACCATGGTCTCGGCCGCGGTGCTGTCGGCGCTCCCGCTGGACGCGCTGCCCTTGCTGTTGGAAATGCTGTTGGTCGCGGCGTTGGCCGCGGCATCGGAATTCCTCGTGCTGGTGTTGCCGGTCGCGGCGGCCGCCCTGGCCGCGTTGGGCACCAGCGTGCCGGACATCTGCGTCTGCGCGCTGCCGCTGACGTTGCCCGCCGCGGTGCTCAGGAAGATGCGGTCCAGCATCTGCGGGTACTGCCAGTATTTCGGCGCGACTTCCATCACCACGAAATACTGGTTCAGGGCGTTGTAGATCGTCGAGACCGTACGCTGGCCGAAGGCGTCGTACAACACATTGTCGATCTGGTTGGGCCGAAAGCCGTAGCGGGCCGCCAGGGCGCGATCGATGTTCAGGTAGACCTGCAGCCCGTGCTGCTGCAGATCGGAGTTCACGTCGGTCAGCTTGTCCGGATGCTTGCCGAGCGCCGCGACCAGTTTGGGCGTCCATTCGGCGAGGGTGTGCGGGTCGTCGGCAGTGAGCGTGTACTGGTACTCGGCGGCCGATTCGCGCCCGCCGATGCGCAGGTCCTGCTGGGCCTGCAGGAACAGGCTCGCGCCGGACACCTGCCCGAGCTTGGGCCGCAGCCGGTTGACCACCTGCTGGGCGGACGCGCGGCGCTCCGACAGCGGCTTGAGCTGGATGAAGACCACCGCCGAATTGAGCGCCCGTCCGCCGGTAAAGCCCGCGACCGAGGCGACGGCCGGATCCTCCTGGACGATGTGCTGCAACTGCGCGAGTTTTTTGCGCATCGCCGTGAACGAGATGCTCTGGTCCGCGACGATGTGGCCGATCAGCAGGCCCGTGTCCTGCTCCGGAAAGAAGGTGGCCGGCAGCAGCCGGATCAGGAACAGGTTGCCGACCACCAGCGCGATCAGCACCAGGATCACCGCCCGGGAATGGTTGAGCGCGACCGTGAGCGAGCGATCGTAGGCGTTCTTGAAGCCCTCGAACAGGGATTCGACGCGGCGCGCCCAGCGGGCCGGGGGCCTTTGCTCGCGCTCGCGGCGCAGCACATAGGCGCACATGGCCGGCGTGACGGTGAGCGAGACCAGGAGCGAGATCAGGATCGAGATCGACAGCGTGACGGCAAACTCGTGGAACAGCATGCCCAGCACGCCCGGCATCAGCAGGATGGGCAGGAACACGGCGATCAGCGACAGGCTCATCGAGAGCACGGTGAAGCTGACTTCCGCGCTGCCCTTGAGCGCCGCCTCGAAGGGGCTCATGCCGTCCTCGATATGGCGCATCACGTTCTCCAGCACGACCACGGCATCGTCGACCACGAAGCCCGTGCCGATGGTCAATGCCATGAGCGACAGGTTGTCCAGGCTGTAGCCCAGCAAATACATCGGGCCGAACGTGCCGATGAGGGATATCGGCAGCGCCACCGCCGGAATCAGCACCGCGCGCGGCGAGCGCAGGAAGACGAGCACCACGCCGATCACCAGCAGCACCGCGATGAAGAGGGTGCGCTCGGTGTCGCCCACCGAGGCGTTGACCGACTCCGAGCGGTCCATTGCGACGCCCACGTGGACGTCGCTGGGCAGCAGGGCCTCGATGGACGGCAGCACGCTGCGGATCTGCCTGACGGTATTGACGATGTTGCTGCCCGGCAGCGGATAGACGATGACCAGCACTGCGGACTTGCCGTTGTAGAGGCCTGCCGTGCGGATGTTCTCGTTCGAATCCATGACCTGCGCTACGTCCGACAGCTTCACCGCGGCGCCGTTGCGGTAGGCGATCACCAGGCCGCGGTAGGGCGCCGCCTTGTTGATCTGGTCGTTCGAGAGCACCTCGTAGCGCTGGTCGCCCACGTCCAGGTAGCCCTTGGCGCTGTTGGCGTTGGCCGCGCTGATGGCCGCCCGCACGTCCTCCAGGCCGATGCCGTAGTGATTGAGCCGATTGGGCTCCAGCTCGACCCGCACACTGGGCAATGCACCGCCGCCCAGTGTGATCTGGCCCACGCCCCCGATGGCCGAGAGCTGCTGCTGGATGACCGAGTCGGCCGAATCGTAGAGCTGCGCCTTGGTCAGGGTGTCCGAGGTCAGCGCCAGCACCATGATGGGCGAGTCGGCCGGGTTGTATTCGCGATAGGTGGGGTTGCTGCGCAGCGTGCTGGGCAGGTCGGCGCGCGCCGCCTGGATCGCGGCCTGGACGTCGCGCGCGGCGCCGTTGATGTCGCGGGTCAGGTCGAACTGGACGATGATCATCGACGAGCCGACGAAGCTGGTCGAGGTCATTTCGTTCACGCCGGCAATGGTGGCCAGCCGCCGCTCCAGCGGCTGGGCCACCGTCGAGGCCATGGTGTCGGGGCTCGCGCCCGCCATGCTGGCCTGCACCACGACCACCGGGAAGGTGATGTTGGGCAGAGGCGCGACCGGCAGCTTGAAGAACGCGAGCAAGCCGGACAGCACGATGGCGATGGCCAGCAGCGAAGTGGCTACCGGCCGGCGGATGAAGACCCCGGTGACGCTCATCGCGGATCCTGGGGAGCCCGGGCGCCGGGTGCCGCGTCGTTCTTGTGGAACCTGCGGCGCAGGCGCAGCGCGGCGCGATCGAAGAACAGGTAGATCACCGGCGTGGTGAACAGCGTCAGCAACTGGCTGAGCGCGAGGCCGCCGATGATGGCCAGGCCCAGCGGCTGGCGCAGTTCCGATCCGGTGCCGTTGCCCAGCAGCATCGGCAGCGCGCCCAGCATGGCCGCCAGCGTGGTCATCAGGATGGGGCGAAAGCGCAGCAGCGAGGCCTCAAAGATGGCGTCGCGCGGCGCCTTGCCGTGGTTGCGCTCGGCATCGAGCGCGAAGTCCACGATCATGATCGCGTTTTTCTTGACGATGCCGATCAGCAGCACCAGCGCGATCTGCGCCACCACCGACAGCTCGGTGCCGGTCAGCCACAGCGCCAGCAGCGCGCCGATGCCGGCCGACGGCAGGGTCGAGAGGATGGTCACCGGGTGGATGAAGCTCTCATACAGCACGCCCAGCACGATATACACGGTGGCCAGCGCCGCGATCAGCAGGTAGATTTCGCTGGAAAGCGAGTTTTCGAAGGCCTGCGTGGCGCCCTGGAATTCGGCGGTGATCGACGGGGGCAGATTGCTGGCCTGCTCGGCGCGCTTGATCTGGGCCACCGCGGTCGAGAGCGAGGCGCCGGGCGCGAGGTTGAACGAGATCGTCACCGCCGGGAACTGCGCCAGATGGCTGATGACCAGCGGCGACTTGACGATCTGGATCCTGGCCAGCGCGCTCAAGGGCACCTGGCCGCTGCTGGCGGTCTGGCTCGGCAGGTAGATGTTGCCCAGCGCGGCCACATCGGGCAGCGACTCTGGTTTGGCGACCAGGATCACGCGGTACTGGCCTGCCTGCTGGAAGATGGTCGACACGATGCGCTGGCCGAGCGCGTCGTAGAGCGCGTTGTCGATGGTCGCGGGCGTGATGCCGAAGCGCGCGGCCAGCTGCCGGTTGACCTCGACGTTGATCGCCGGCCCGTCGTTGTTCATGTCGCTGGCAACGTCGGTGATCGAGCCGAGTTGCTTCATTTTTTCCAGCAGCGTGGGCACGTATCGCTGGAAGGCCTGCTGGTCGGGACCGCGCAGCGCCAGCTGGTACTGCGCGGCCGATACGGTGGTGTCCAGCGTCAGCGATTGCGCCGGCTGCAGGTAGAGCCGGATGCCGGGCACGTTCCCGACTTCGTCGCGCACGCGCCGCGCGATCTGGGCGGCGGTCAGCGAGCGCTGGTCGCGCGGCTTGAGATTGATCAGCATGCGCGCGCTGTTGAGCGTCGGGTTGGTGCCGTCCACGCCCACATAGGACGTCAGCGACACCACGTCCGGATCCTTGAGGACGGCGTCGGCCAGGGCGCTCTGGCGCGCCACCATGGCCTTGTAGGACACCGAGGCGTCGGCCACGCTGATGCCCTGCAGCACGCCCACGTCCTGCACCGGGAACAGGCCCTTGGGGATAAAGGCGTAGAGCCCGACGGTGAGCGCCAGCGTGAGCAGCGCCACCCCCAGCGTCAGCCGCTGGTGGTCCAGCACCCATTCCAGCCCGCGCTCATAGGCCGCGAGCGTCTTGTCGAAGGCTTTTTCGCTGAGGCGCTCGAAGCGGCTCGGATGGCGCTGCGCCCGGGCGCGCATGACGCGGGCGCACATCATGGGAACCAGCGTGAGCGAGACGATGCCCGAGATCACGATGGTCACGGAAAGCGTGATGGCGAATTCGCTGAAAAGGCGTCCGATCACGCCTCCCATGAAGAGCAGCGGGATCAGCACCGCGATCAGGGAGGCCGTCAGCGACAGGATGGTGAAACCGATCTGGCCCGCGCCCTTGAGCGCGGCCTCCAGCGGCGTCATGCCCTGTTCGAGATAGCGCACCACGTTCTCGATCATGACGATCGAATCGTCGACGACGAACCCGGTGGCGATGATCAGCGCCATGAGCGAGAGGTTGTCGATCGAATAATTGAGTTCGTACATCACGGCCAGCGTGCCGATCAGCGACACCGGCACGGAGATGCTGGGGATGATGGTCGCGGGCAGGTTGCGCAGGAAGACGAAGATCACCGCCACCACCAGCGCGATCGACAGCAGCAGCTCGAAGCTCGCGTCGGCCACCGAGGCGCGGATCACGCCGGTGCCGTCCGACACGACCGTCACTTTCATGTCGGTCGGCAGCGTCGCCTCGAGCTGGGGCAGCCGGCGCTTGATCTGGTCCACCGTGGCGATTACGTTGGCTCCCGGCTGGCGCTGCACATTGAGCACGATGGCCGGCTGCCTGTTGTACCAGGCGCCCAGCGCGATGTCCTGCGCGGCCTTGACCACGCGCGCGACATCGCGCAAGTGGACAGGCGCGCCATTCTGGTAGGCGATCACGGTGTCCAGGTAATCCTTGGGATCGGAAATCTGGTCGTTGCCGTTGATGGTGTAGTCCAGTTCCGGGCCGTCGAAATTGCCCTTGGGCTGGCTCACGTTGACGTTGGCCAGCAGCGTGCGCAGATCGTCCAGGCTCAGGCCGTAGGCGGCGAGCTTTTTCGGATCGGCCTCCACGCGCACCGCAGGCACGTTGCCGCCGGCCGCGGTCACCAGGCCCACGCCCGGCACTTCCGAGATCTTCATCGCCAGGCGGTTGTTCGCCACGTCCTGCAACTGCGTGAGCGACATCGATTTGGACGTGATGGCCAGCGTCAGGACGGGCTGGTCGGCCGGGTTGACCTTGGAATAGACGGGCGGCGCGGGCAGCCCGCTGGGAAGATAGCTGTTGGCGCCGTTCAGGGCCCGCTGCACGTTCTGCTGCGCGATGTCCAGGTTCAGCGACAGGTCGAATTGCAACGTGATGACCGATGCGCCGTCCGAACTGTACGAGGTCATCTGCTGCAGGCCGGGGATCTGGCCCAGCTGCACCTCGAGCGGCGCGGTCACCGTCGTGGCCATCACCTGCGGGCTGGCGCCGGGGTAGAAAGTCTGCACCTGGATGGTGGGATAGTCGACGTCGGGCAGCGCCGACACGGGCAAAAAGCGCACCGCGACCAGGCCCACCAGCACGAGGGCGATCATCAGCAGCGATGTCGCCACCGGGCGCAGGATGAACGGGCGGGAGATATTCATCGGTTGGCGGCCGCGCTATCCCTGTGCGTTACCGGGGCGGGTCTGCGGCTGCGCTTTCGATGCGCCCTGCCCGGCCGGCGGCGCCGTGCCCCGCGCGGGCGGCAGCGCACCCGCTGCGCGGACGGTCGCGCCGTCGCTCAGGCGGTCCAGGCCGTCCGTGACGACCTCGTCGCCGGCTTTCAGGCCGGCCAGGATGGCCGTCAGTTTGCCGTCGCTCGGACCCGGCGTGACCTTGGTCAAGGTCACGGTGCTGTTCGCGTTGACCACGTAGACATAGTCGCCCGGCGCGCCGGTCTGCACGGCGGGCGTGGGCACCAGCACCGCATTCTTCAGCGTGTCGACCAGCAGCTGCACATTGACGAACTCGTTTGGAAAGAGCGCCTCGTCGTCATTGTCGAAGTGCGCGCGCAGCATGACCGTGCCGGTGCTGGTGGCCATCTGGTTGCCGATGGCATACAGCGTGCCGGTGGCGATCTTCCTGGTGTTGTCGCTGTTGTAGGCGGTCACCGGCAGTTTGTCGCCGCTGTTGAAGCGTTCGATGACGCGCGCCAGCGCGTTTTGCGGCACGGTGAATTCGACCGTCGTCGGCTTGATCGTGGTGATGACCGCGATGCCGGTGGTGGTGGCCGTGCTGACATAGTTGCCCGGGTCCACCAGCCGCAGACCGACGCGGCCGGACACGGGCGCGGTGATGCGGCAGTAGTCCAGGTCCAGGTCGTACTGCGCGATGCTGGCCTTGTCGGCCTGCACGGCGGCCTCGTCCTGCATCACCGTGAAGCGCTGGTTCGCATAGGTCTGCTCGGCAATGGACTTCTGCTTGAACAGCTGCGTATAGCGGGCCAGATCGGAGCGCGCCTGCGCGAGCGCAGCCTGGTCCTTGGCGAGCTGGGCCTGGGCCTGCTGCTTGCCGATCTGGTATTGGCGCGGATCGATCTGCGCCAGGAACTGGCCCTTTTGGACGTCCTGGCCCTCGCGGTAGCCCACTTCGGTCAGAAAGCCGCTCAGTTGCGGCAGCACCGTGACCGTCGCCACCGGCGTGACGGTGCCCAGTTCGTTCATGATTTCCGGCATATCGCCCGTGACGGCCCGGGCCACGCTCACGACCTGCGCGGGCGCCACGCGCCGAGGGGGCTTTTTTGTGATCAGGTGGCTGGCCGCCACGGCGATGAAGGCGACGACGATGGCCGTAAGCACGATGGCCCCGCGGCGCGAGGGCCGGGCGGACGGTGGGCTGAGTTTGCTCATGCGATTTCAGGCGGCGGGATCGGCCCCGGACTGGGCCGCTATGCAGTTGCGACCAGGCCGAAGCGGCGGGCAGGCGCCTGCCGTCCCGGCTCGGGACTGGGTGGGAATGGCGAGTCTAGCCGAGGCCCGGGGTTTTTTCGACCCGATGCGGCGGCGGCATTCCATTGCGTTGCCGGAGCCCCGGGTTTGTAATGATTTGAATCGCACCGGCGCACCGGCGCGGTGCGAATCCGGGCCGGGGAATTGCCCTTAAGCGGCGTGCCCGCCTTTTTCCTTCATGAGGAAGGAAAACGCGAAGAAATGCGCCATGCTTCCGGACCTGCGGCCGCCGTGCGCGCATGCCGCCGTTTGTTCAGGCGGCCGCTGCGCGAAAGCGTTCGAGTTCGCCGATCAGTTCGTGTTTGCGGCCGTCGTCGATGAACGAGGCTTCGAAGCTGTTGCGCGCGAACGTAAAGGCGTCCTCCTCGGTCAGATCCAGCGCGTCGAATACGGCCAGGTAGTTCTCGTTGACGTAGCCGCCGAAATAGGCCGGATCGTCGGAGTTGATCGTCACCGCGAGGCCGCGCCTGAGCAGGTCGCGCAGCGTGTGCTGGCCCATGTGCTCGAACACCCTGAGGCGCACGTTCGAAAGCGGGCAGACAGTCAGCGCAATCTTTTCACGCGCCAGGCGCTCGAGCAGGGCCTCGTCCTCGATCGCGCGCACGCCATGGTCGATGCGCTCCACGTGCAGCGTATCGAGCGCCTCACGGATATAGGCCGGCGGGCCTTCTTCGCCCGCATGCGCCACGATGCGCAGGCCGAGCCCGCGGCAACGTTCGAATACGCGCGCGAACTTGGACGGCGGATGACCCAGTTCGGACGAATCGAGGCCGACGCCGATCAGGCGATGCGCATGACTGTCGAAATACGGCAGCGATTCTTCGAGCGTGCGCAGCGCGTCCTCTTCAGACAGGTGGCGCAGAAAGCACAGGATCAGGCGGCTCGAGAGGCCGTGCTTCGCTTCGGCCTCGGCCAGCGCCCGCTCCATGCCCTTGATGGCGGTGCCGATCGGCACGCCGCGCCCGGTGTGCGTCTGTGGATCGAAGAAGATCTCGGCATGGCGCAC
>DAIDKG010000267.1 GCA_027450125.1 Bordetella sp.
GAGCTGGCCGCGCTGCTGGCTTCGTCGGCGGCCATGTCCGAGACGATTCCGCCCAGCCTGGTGCTCATCATCGTCGGCGCCGTCACCGGCGTTTCGATCTCCGCGCTCTTTACCGGCGGCCTGTTGCCGGCGGGCCTGGCCGCGGCCGGGCTGGCGCTGCTGGTGTTCTTTCGCACCCGCAAGGACAAGCCCCAGGGCGAGCAGGCCAACGCGCGCGAGATCGGCCGCCTGTTCGTGATTTCGCTGCCGGCGCTCATCCTGCCTTTCCTGATCCGCTATGTCGTGCTGGCCGGCATCACGACCGCAACGGAAGTGGCTACGGTCGGCGTGGTCTATTCGGTGCTGGTCGGCCTGTTCATCTATCGCTGCTTTGACTGGCGCCGCCTGATGCCGATCCTGGTCGAGACGGCGGCCCTGTCGGGTGCCATCCTGCTCATCATCGGCTCGGCCAGCGCCATGGCCTGGTCGCTGACCCAGGCCGGTTTCGCACAGTCGCTGGCCGAATTGATGACCAGCCTGCCGGGCGGCAAAGCCGGCTTCATGGCCGTCTCGGTGGTGCTGTTCCTGGTACTGGGCAGCGTTCTCGAGGGTCTGCCGGCCATGGTCCTGTTCGGCCCGCTGCTGTTCCCGGTGGCCCAGCAACTGGGCATCCACCAGGTGCAGTACGGCATCGTCGCCATCCTGGCCATGGGGATCGGCCTGTTCTCGCCGCCCTTCGGCGTGGGCTTCTACCAGACCTGCCTGATCGGCAAGGTGTCCAGCGACGAGGCCCTCGGACGCATCTGGCCCTATCTGGCCGTCCTGGTCGTGGCGCTGGCCATCGTCGCCTGCGTGCCCTGGCTCTCGACCGGCTTCCTGTAAGGCCTGTCAACCCTGGAAAGCGCTGCGCGGCGGGATGCTCGCCGTGCGGGCTGACCGGAGGGCGTCATTCGACCCCGCGCAGGTCCTGCGCCGCGCCCCGCACGCCCGGCCTGCTGTGGTTGCCGGGCCAATGCGCGGCTCCCCTCGGCAGCAACAGGTCCCTAGCTCGGGGCGGCTGGAAACACCACGCGGATCAACGTGCCGTGCCTGTCCGGGGCTGCGTCCGCCGGATCGACGATGCCCACTTGCGCGTGGTGTTTCTGCGCGATTTCCCGCACGATCGCCAGGCCCAGGCCACTGCCGTCGGTGCGGGTGCCCAGTACGCGGTAGAAACGGTCGAATACCCGCTCGCGTTCGGCGACGGGGATGCCGGGACCGGAGTCCTCGACCTCCAGCCTGACCAACATGGCCTCGCTCGCCACGCGCACTGTGACCCGGCCGCCGTCCGGCGTGTAACGCAGGGCGTTGTCGATCAGGTTGTTGAGCAGTTCGGCCAGCAGTATGGGGTTGCCGTTTATGGTTGCCCCTTGCGGCGCTTCCTCGAAGCCCAGGTCGATATGCCGGGGCAGGGCCTGC
The DNA here is from genome assembly GCA_027450125.1 of Bordetella sp. Taxonomy (GTDB): domain Bacteria; phylum Pseudomonadota; class Gammaproteobacteria; order Burkholderiales; family Burkholderiaceae_B; genus Bordetella. The sequence goes on from DAIDKG010000267.1 coordinate 1,438, forward strand.
GCCACCCAGAGCGCGGCCTGCTGTGAGGCCAGCGCGTTCAGATCGCAGGCAGCCAGTCCGGCCGGGTCCGGGTGCTCGGCGCGGGCCAGCAGCAGCAGCTGGTTGACCAGCCGGGTGGCGCGCTCGGATCCTGCCAGAAGCTGGCGCAGGCTGGACTGCATTTCATCGGGGCTGGCGTCGAGCAGGGCCAGTTCGGCCTGGGTGCGCAGGCCGGCCAGAGGGGTCTTGAGTTGATGCGCCGCGTCGGCCACGAATCGGCGTTGCGCCGCCACGTTGGCCGCGAGCCGGTCGAGCAGTTCGTTCATGGCGCCTACCAGGGGGGCGATCTCGGTGGGGGCGGCGCGCGCATCGATGGGCGAGAGGTCGCTGGGCCGCCGGGCCCGCAGGCGCTGCTGCAGGGCATTGAGCGGCGCCACGCCGCGGCTCAGGCCGAACCACACCAGCAGCACCGCGACAGGCAGTACCGCGAACTGCGGAATGATCACGCCCTTGATGATGTCGTTGGCCAGTTGCGTGCGTTTTTCCATGGTTTCGGCCACGGCCAGCAGCACGGGCCGGGATCCTGCCGGCCCCGGCTCCATCCACGTATAGGCCAGGCGCAGGCTGAAGCCGCGCACGGCGCCGTCGGCGTAAAGCACCTTGCCCGGCTGGGGGGCGCCCAGCTCGTCGGGCAGGGGCAGCGAGCGGTCGCCGCCCAGGTACCGGCCGCTTCCATCCAGCGCAAGCCAGGAGATATTGCCGGTCTCGTCGGTGCGTAGCGCCTGGCGCGCGCTATCGCTCAGGTGCAGGGCGGCGCGGCCGTCCTCCAGGCGCACCTGGCCGGCAAGCAGCCGCAGGTCGTGGGCCAGCCCCTGGTCGTAAGGCACGTTGGCGATATGTTGCGCGACCACGTAAGTGATGGCGACGCTCATGGGCCACAGCAGGAACAGGGGCGCCAGCATCCAGTCCAGGATCTCGCCCAGCAGCGAGCGCTGCGGCGGCGCCAGGCTGGGCCCCCTGGCCCCGGCCTGCAACGCGGCCAGGGCTTCCGGGTTGGGCGGCGCGGCCGGCTCGCGCGGATCCTCAGGGCTCGGTGTGCGCGACATGCTGTTCACGCTCCAGGCAGTAGCCCAGGCCGCGCACGGTGACGATCTTCACGCCGCTGGGCTCGAGTTTCCTGCGCAGGCGATGGACGTACACCTCGATGGCATTGGTGGTGACCTCCTCGCCCCATTCGCACAGATGGTCGACGAGCTGGGTCTTGCTGACCATGCGGCCCGTGCGCGCCAGCAGGATCTCCAGCAGGCTGACCTCACGGGCGGAGAGATCCAGCGGCTGGTCCTGGACGCTGGCCACGCGCCCGGTCTGGTCGAACACCAGCCTGCCATGGCGCACCAGCGTGCTGCCGCCGCCCGCGCCGCGCCGCGTCAGGGCTCTTACCCGCGCCTGCAGTTCGGTCAGCGCGAAGGGCTTGGCCATATAGTCGTCCGCGCCCAGATCCAGCCCCTGGACGCGCTGCTCGATGCTGTCGGCGGCGGTCAGGATGAGCACGGGCAGCAGAGATTGGCGCGACCGCAGTCGGCGCAGCACCTCCAGGCCCGCGAGCTGGGGCAGCCCCAGGTCTAGAATCAGCAGATCGAAAGTCTGGGAAGACAGGGCGAGGTCGGCGGCCGATCCGTCGCCCACCACGTCTACCGCATAGCCGCTGCGCCGCAGGGAACGGGAGAGTCCGTCGGCCAGGATGCTGTCGTCTTCGGCGATCAGGATGCGCATGGGATATGAGGTTGACGTTTTCCTGACGCCAATTCTTGCACGGCGCGGCGAAAAACTGGCACACTGTTTTTATATCCAGTATTATTCGGTGCATAATTTGCCGCCCGATCTTCCCTCGATCGATCCACCCCAGACGGAACCCCAGGACACCCCATGAACGACAAGACCGCAAAATCGGCCGGCTCGGCCAACTCCGAAAAGGCCAAGGCGCTGGCCGCGGCCCTCTCGCAAATCGAAAAGCAATTCGGCAAGGGGTCGATCATGCGATACGGCGACAACGAGGTCGAGCACGACATCCAGGTGGTGTCCACCGGCTCCCTGGGCCTGGACATCGCGCTGGGCGTGGGCGGCCTGCCGCGCGGCCGCGTCATCGAGGTCTACGGCCCCGAGTCCTCGGGCAAGACCACGCTCACCCTGCAGGTCATTGCCGAAATGCAGAAAATCGGCGGCACCTGCGCCTTCATCGACGCCGAACACGCGCTGGACGTGCAGTACGCCTCCAAGCTGGGCGTCAACCTGGCAGACCTGCTCATCTCCCAGCCCGACACCGGCGAACAGGCCCTGGAAATCACCGATGCACTGGTGCGTTCGGGCTCGGTCGACCTCATCGTGATCGATTCGGTGGCCGCCCTGGTGCCCAAGGCCGAAATCGAAGGCGAAATGGGCGATTCCCTGCCGGGCCTGCAAGCCCGCCTCATGAGTCAGGCGCTGCGCAAGCTCACCGCCACCATCAAGAAGACCAACTGCATGGTCATCTTCATCAACCAGATCCGCATGAAGATCGGCGTGATGTTCGGCAACCCCGAGACCACCACGGGTGGCAATGCGCTCAAGTTCTATTCCTCGGTGCGCCTGGACATCCGCCGTATCGGCTCGATCAAGAAGGGCGAGGAAGTCGTCGGCAACGAAACCCGGGTCAAGGTCGTCAAGAACAAGGTCTCGCCGCCTTTCAAGCAGGTCGAGTTCGACATCATGTACGGCGCGGGCATCTCGCGCGAAGGCGAGATCATCGACCTGGGCGTGCAAGCCAACATCGTCGAGAAGTCCGGCTCCTGGTACAGCTACGGCGGCAACCGCATCGGCCAGGGCAAGGACAATGCCCGTGAATACCTGAAGGAAAATCCCGCCATCGCCATCGAGATCGAGAACAAGGTCCGCGAGAACCAGGGCGTGGTGGGCCGCGCGGCCGCCTTCACGGCCTCGGCCGAAGAAGTCGCCGATGCCGATGCCACCGAGGAATAAGCCCAATCCCACGGTTCGCGCCGTCGCCGAGGGCATGACTTTCGACGACGGCGGTTTTGAAACGCTGGCCCCGCCCAGGCAGGCACCAGCCGATCAGCCTGTCCAGGCCTCTCGGCGAGGCCTGTCCTTGAAGGCTCGCGCCGTCGGTTACCTCTCGCGGCGCGAATACGCGCGGGACGAACTGGCCCGCAAGCTGCGCCCCTACGCCGAAGACCCAGCCGACATCGAGTCCGTTCTCGATGCGCTCCAGCGCGAAGGCTGGCAAAGCAACGAACGCTTCGCACTGAGCCTGGTGCATCGGCGCGCGCCGATGCGCGGCACTGCCCGTATCGTTCAGGAATTGCGTCAGCACGGCGTAGACGAAGCCGTGGTTGCCGAAGCCGGTGCCAGGCTCAAGGCCACCGAGCACGAACGCGCCCAGGCTGTCTGGGCCAAGCGCTACGGCGTCAAGCCCTCGGACCGCGGCGACTATGCCCGCCAGGCCCGCTTCCTGGCCAGCCGAGGCTTCTCCCCGGAGGTCATACACCGTATCCTGGGCAGGGGCGGCGAGGACGAATGACCGTTGCGTCCCGCAGTTCGGGTCCAAAGCCGCGAAAGCGCAAGCCATCCCGAGCAGGCCCCTCGGTTACACCCGGTAGCGACCGCTACGCTATACTTCCAGGGTTTTGCTGCTATGCGTCATTACAGCGCGCGCCATGTCCCTGCCCAAGCCGGAAATCCCACGCAAACTCCTGCATACGCGTTCCATACGCGTGCAGGCCTATGAGCGCGAAGACGGACTGATGGATCTGGAGGCCGAGCTCGTCGACTTCAAGGGCTACGACTTCCATCGCATCGACGGCATGATCAACAGGGCCGGCGAGCATGTCCACGACATGACTCTGCGAATCACCATCGACACGGACTACACCATTGTCGATGCCCAGGCCAGCTATGCCGCGGCGCCCTACGGTGCCTCCTGCATGTCCATTACCCCGGCCTATCGCGATCTGGTGGGCATGAATCTGCTCAAGAATTTCCGGCGCCAGGTCAAGGAGCGCTTCGCGCGCACCGAAGGGTGCACGCACATGACCGAACTATCGCAGGTGCTGCCCACGGCAGCAGTGCAGGCCAATGCCGGCGCACGCCGCAAGCAGGTGGCGCAGGATGCCCAGAAGCGCCCCTTTCAGCTCGATGGCTGCCATGCGCTGAGCACCGGCGGACCCATCGTCCTCAAGTATTACCCCCGGTGGTACACCGGGCGCCATGACGGCGAGCAGGACGAAGCCGCTGCGGCCGTATCGCCCGGCACTTCGCCCTGATCCCGCGGCTTGGCGCCGTTTCCTCATTACACACACGTCCTGACAGGTAACACATGAAAATCCACGAATATCAAGGCAAGGAATTGCTGAAGAAATTTGGCGTGCCCGTGCCTCGCGGCATCCCCGCGTTTTCCGTCGAAGAAGCCGTGGCTGCCGCAGAGAAGCTGGGCGGACCGGTCTGGGTCGTCAAGGCGCAGATCCACGCGGGCGGCCGCGGCAAGGGCGGCGGCGTGAAGCTGGGCAAGTCGCTGGATGAAGTCAAGACGCTGGCCGGCCAGATCCTGGGCATGCAGCTCAAGACGCACCAGACCGGCCCCGAAGGCCAGAAAGTCCGCCGCCTCTACATCGAGGAAGGCGCGGACATCAAGAAGGAACTGTACGTGTCCGTCGTGACCGATCGCGCCACCCAGAAAGTGGCCATCATCGCGTCGAGCGAAGGCGGCATGGACATCGAGGAAGTGGCTCATTCCACCCCCGAGAAGATCATCACCGAGTACGTCGATCCGCTGGCCGGCCTGACCAAGGCTCAGGGCGAAAAGGTCGCCAAGGCCATCGGCCTGACCGGCCACTCGGTCGACCAGGCCGTGGATGTGCTGCAGAAGCTGTATCAGTGCTACATGGAAACCGACGCCTCGCTGGTCGAGATCAACC
>DAIDKG010000268.1 GCA_027450125.1 Bordetella sp.
TCTGGTTCTTCTGCAGCACGTCGCGGCGGGCCTTGGCCTCGCGCGCCGCGCGCTGCTCCGCCAGCCACGCGTTGGCCAGGTGGTAGGGATAGATGCCGCCGATAACGGCCATGCCGGCCATCAGTCCCGCGCCCAGCCGCCGGTGCTCGAGCAGCCAGGGTCGCGAAGCGGGCGCGATGGCCAGCCAGACGATCCAGGTCAGCAGCGTGCTCAGGCAGATCAGCGAGATCGCCAGATAGATATAGTGGTTGCCCCCGGGCAGCAAGACGGAAATCATGGCCATCCATTGTATGAGCCATTCGCCGTGCGCGGGCCGACGGCAAGCCGGTGCGTGGCTTCTTACGGCGTCGACAGGTCCTATGCCTGGTCGCGGTGCGATACCACTTGCAGCTTGAGTTCTCCCAGCGCCTTGAAAAGCGCGCCGCGGGTGGCCTCGGGCAGGCCGTCGAACATGGCCCTGACCCAGTCCTCATGGGCGCGGGCCATGCGGGCGAAGATCTTGCGGCCTTGCGGCGTGAGCTTGAGCACCGAACTGCGGCGGTCGGATTCGACCTTGGTGCGCAGGACCAGGCCTTCTTTCTCGAGCTGGTCGGCGATGCTGGTGATGTTGCCGTTGGTCACCATCATGTGGCGCGAAAGCTCGCCCATTTTCATGCCCTTGGGCGCGCGCTGCAGCTGTGCCATCAGGTCGAAGCGGGGCAGCGTGGTGTCGAACTCGGTGCGCAGGCGGCCGCGGATGTCGCCCTCGATCAGGTTGGTGCAGGTCAAAAGCCGCAGCCACAGGCGCAGGGCGTGGTGGTCGTCGGGGGCGGCGCGGCTTTCCAGATCGGGGGCGGGTGTCGTCATGGGGCTTGGATCGAGGGGGAATCCCGGTTTTTCTGCAGGTACTTTAAATCTAAACTTGTGCTCTGCGCCAGCGAGGCGCAAATCTATTGCCGGCCGGCTTTTTGGCGTATATTATTTGAAACCTAAACTATTTTTCCGGCCCTGATGCCGGGCTGCCGTCCGCGGCGCATCGTCTACGGAGTGTACGCAATGAAAATCGTCTGCCTGGGCGGCGGCCCTGCCGGCCTGTATTTCGGCCTGTTGATGAAGCTGCAGAATCCGGCCAACGAGATCACCGTGATCGAGCGCAACCGGCCCTACGACACTTTCGGCTGGGGCGTGGTGTTTTCCGACGCCACCATGCAGAACCTGGCCGAGGCCGACCCGGTCTCGGCCAAGACCATCGTCGATGCCTTCAGCCATTGGGACGACATCGACATCCACTTCAAGGGGCGCACCCTGCGCAGCGGCGGCCACGGATTCATCGGTATCGGCCGCAAGCACATGCTCAATATTCTGCAGGCGCGCTGCGAGGAAGTGGGCGTCAAGCTGGTGTTCGAGACGCTCGTCGAGGACGACCAGAAAATCGCCATCGACTACGACGCCGATCTGGTGATTGCCTCCGACGGCCTGAACAGCGTGGTGCGCAAGCGCTATGCCGACACCTTCAAGCCCGACATCGACACGCGCCGCTGTCGCTTCGTCTGGCTGGGCACCACCAAGGTGTTCGACGCCTTCACCTTCGCCTTCGTCCAGACCGAACACGGTTGGTTCCAGGCCCATGCCTATCGCTTCGAGGACGGCCTGTCGACTTTCATCGTCGAAACACCGGACGAGACCTGGCAGGCCGCCGGCCTGGAAAACATGAGCCAGGAAGACGGCATCGCCTACTGCGAAAAGCTGTTTGCGCCCTGGCTCGACGGCCACAGGCTCATCAGCAATGCCGGGCACTTGCGGGGCTCGGCCATCTGGATCCGCTTTCCGCGCGTGATCTGCAATACCTGGGTGCGGTGGAACGCGCTGGCGACCCCGCGCGGCAAACGCCAGGTCCCCGTGGTGCTGATGGGCGACGCCGCCCATACCGCGCATTTTTCCATCGGATCGGGCACCAAGCTGGCGCTCGAAGACGCCATCGAATTGGCCCGCTGCCTGCGGGACGCTCCCGATCTGCAGGCCGGCCTGGCGCACTACGAAGAGGTGCGCAGCGTGGAAGTCCTGAAGATCCAGAACGCGGCGCGCAATTCCACGGAATGGTTCGAGAACGTGGCGCGCTATGCCAGTCTCGAGCCCGAGCAGTTCGCCTATTCGCTGCTGACGCGCTCGCAGCGCATCTCGCACGAGAACCTGCGCCTGCGCGACGCGGCATGGCTGGAGGATTACGAGTCCTGGATCGCCGCACGCGCGGGCGTCGACGTCCCGCAGGGCGGGCGGGCGCCGCTGCCCATGCTCACGCCCTACAAGGCGCGCAGTGTCACGCTGGCCAACCGCATCGTCATGTCGCCCATGGCCATGTACTCGTGCGTGGACGGCGTGCCGGGCGATTTGCACTTGGTGCACCTGGGCAGCCGCGCCATGGGCGGCGCGGGACTGGTCATGGTGGAAATGACCTGCGTCTCGCCGGATGCGCGCATCACGCCGGGATGCCCCGGCATGTGGAATGACGCGCAGGGCGCGGCCTTCAAGCGCATTGTCGACTTCGTACATGGCAACAGCAGGGCGCGCATCGGCATGCAGCTGGGGCACGCCGGCCGCAAAGGGTCCACGCGCCTGGCCTGGGACGGCATCGACCAGCCCCTGCCGACGGACAACTGGCCGCTCATCGCGGCCTCGGCCCTGCCTTATATCGAAGGCGTATCGCAAGTGCCGCGCGCCGCCACGCGCGCCGACATGGACCGCATCCGCGACGATTTCATCGCCGCTGCGCGGCGCGCCGCCGCCGCAGGCTTCGACTGGCTGGAACTGCACTGTGCCCACGGCTATCTGCTGTCGTCGTTCATTTCGCCGCTCACCAACCAGCGCACCGACGAGTACGGCGGCAGCCTGGAAAACCGGTTGCGCTATCCGCTGGAGGTGTTCAGGGCCGTCCGGGCGGTCTGGCCCGAATCCCTGCCCATGTCGGTGCGCATCTCGGCGCACGACTGGGTCGAGGGCGGCATCACGCCGGACGACGCGGTCGAGATCGCTCGCGCATTCAAGGCCGCCGGCGCCGACATGATCGACTGCTCGTCGGGCCAGGTGAGCCGCGACGAAAAGCCGGTGTACGGCCGCATGTTCCAGACTCCTTTCGCCGACCGCGTGCGCAACGAGGCCGGCATTCCCACGATCGCCGTGGGCGCCATCTTCGAGGCCGACCATGCCAACGGCATCATCGCCTCGGGCCGCGCCGATCTGTGCGCCCTGGCCCGTCCGCACCTGGCCGACGCCTCCTGGACCCTGCGCGAGAGCGCGCGCGTGGGCTACGCCGACGTGGCCTGGCC